>JAQVLL010000046.1 GCA_028704195.1 Smithellaceae bacterium | reverse complement strand
CGAAGAAAAAGACAGGCCGGGGGTTCTCTGGATCAACATTTATGGCCTGCAGGATGTGCGTCTGCTGGAAGAGATAGGCATGATTTTCAGCCTGCATCCTTTGATCCTGGAGGATATCCTCAGCACCGATCAGAGGCCCAGGGCAGAAGATTATTCCGATTATATCTTCATCGTTTTAAAGCACATTCACAACCATGTTGACCAGAGTTTTCACGCGGAACAAATCAGCATCGTTCTGGGGAAGAATTTTGTTCTCTCATTTCAGGAAAAAGAAGCCGCGCTGTTTGATCCGATTCGCGATCGATTGCGCAGCACCAAGGGGAGAATCCGCAAGGCGGGTGCGGATTACCTCGCCCATAATCTTATGGACTCCATTGTGGACCAGTATTTTGTCGTCCTTGAAGAAATTGAAGAGAAAATTGAGCGGCTGGATGATGATCTGCTTCGTGACACGACTCCCGCCAGACTGCATACAATTCATCAGCTGAAAAGAGAACTGATTTTGCTGCGCAAATCACTCTGGCCGCTGCGGGATGCGATCGGTTTGCTTCAACATTCCGATTCGCCGCTGATTGTTGATTCCGATTTGATTTACTTTAAGGACATTTCCGATCATATCATTGCCATCATTGATACGGTGGATACCTTTCGTGATATGCTTGCCAGCATGCTGGACGTTTACCTTTCTTCCGTAAGCATGAAATTAAATGAAGTTATGAAAGTACTGACCATTATCGCGACGATTTTCATGCCGCTGACATTTCTGGCGGGAGTTTACGGGATGAATTTCAAATATATGCCGGAACTTGAATGGCCATGGGGGTATTTTGGCATTTTGGCGGTGATGCTCGTGATTGCACTGGGGATGATTCTTTTTTTCCGCAAAAAGAAATGGATATAGCCCCCGCCAAAACGGTTGCAATCAGCTTGAAAATATGATCAATTTAATAAAGGAAATTTAAAAATTCAGGAGGCTACCCATATGCAGGTATTTACAGCAAATGATATTGTGGAAGTTGCTGTCCGTATTGAAGAAAATGGTATTACTTTTTATAATTTCGCGGAAAAAATCGCTAAAACGGAAGACGCTAAAAAACTGTTTGCCCAGCTGGCTGAGGCCGAGGCGGTTCATAAGCGGACCTTTGAGAAGCTGTTGTCCCAGATTGAAACCTATTCACCGCCGGAGCGCTATGCCGGTGAATACAGTGATTATCTGCGCAATTACGTGGACAATAACCTCATTTTCACCAAAGAAGTCATGGACAAGCAGCTGTCTAAAGTGACCGATACCGTCGGTGCGTTAGAATTTGCCATGCAGCGTGAACTGGATTCAGTTTTGTATTATCACGAAATCAAGAATCTTGTTCCCGCGGCTCAGCATGAAACCATTGAGAAAATCACCAACGAGGAAAGAAAACATTACGCGTTGCTTGTTGGGATGAAAAAGAAATATACCTGATGATACCAAGTCGCATGTAGTTGCCAATTTCAGAGTGGCAACTACCGGTAGGGAAGGAATAGTTTCTTTTTGCGCTTCCTTGTGGAAACGCGCCTCCAGTCTTTGGGTTATCGTCAGGTTGTTGATTTGGGTCGAACTTGCCTTTCGGTTTCCGCTCAACAGAAAGTGCGGATGGTATGCTTCCTCAATTTCCGTTGAGGGTTTTCACTTTTCGCTGAAAGTCCATATGCCGTCCCAGCCGCTCCCGGGAGATTGAGACTGCAGAACTTCCAGGCGTGAAATAAAGACTTTTGACGGGGAGTCTTCCGGGTTCTGCTTGAGGCATGATTCAAAACACTCCCTGGCTTTTATCCATTCCTGGTTTCGATAGTGAGCAAGCCCCTGCTCAAAATGTTCACGCACACCCATCATTGCCTCGCTGATTTCACCCTTGTGTCCGAGCAGTTCAAAAATCCTCACCGGTTCCGTTTTCCCGGCTACGCGAATCAGGTCCAGCTCGCGTGTTTCCATTCTTTCACAAACGATTTCATGAGTTTCCCCGGATATCATCAGGTTAGTACCGTAGAATTTGTTGGCGGCTTCAAGACGTGAGGCAAGGTTTACAGTATCGCCGATGACGGTATAGTTTTTTGCTGCTTCCGCGCCGATCGACCCGACGATGACATCTCCCGTGCAGATCCCCATACGAACATGGATATTAAAGTTGAACAGGGTCTTTCGGAGACCGATGATTTCAGGCAGATCTTTTTCGAACTGCTTCATCAGGGCCTGCTGTTCGAGGGCTGCGGTGCAAGCGAGTTCGGCATGCTCGCTACCGTCCGTGAATGGAGGTCCCCAGAATGCCATAATGGCGTCGCCGATGTATTTATCGATCACACCATGACTCCTGCGGATGGGTTCGGACATCATGGAGATATAGTGATTAATTAGTTTAACAACATTGTCTGGCGAAAGATGCTCGCTCATTTCGGAAAAGCCCTGGATGTCGGAAAAGAATACGGTCATGGTATGTTTTTCTCCCTGTTCGCGGGTCGGATCCAGCAGCGTGCTCACGACTTTCGGGTCGATGTATTGTCCGAATTTTTCCTTGATGGTTTCCTTTTCCCTGAGCCCCAAGACCATGTAGTTGAAGGATTTTGCCAGTTGCGCGATTTCATCTGATGATTTTACCTGTATCTGGATATTCAGATTACCTTCCTCAATGGCCCTCGCGCCATACAAGAGCTTTTTCAAGGGTTCAACCAGATTGCGGGTCAGCACATAAGCCAGAATCAGGGCAAGCAGGGCGCCCGCAAACGTCATGCCCCAGTTAAACCAGAAAGCCTGTCTTTCCAGTTTATTGGATTTAACAGCCGCATCATTTGTGTACTGGTGCAGAAGACGTGACACGATTGCCGTTTCTTTGGCAAGTTCTCTCCTGCTTAAGTCGAGCTGTTCCTTGAACAGGGTCAGGCTTTGCCGGCTTCCTTCTTCCCGTTCTTTCAAGTATCTGAGAACGTTCCTGTGCAAGGTGTTGCATAATTGTGGTATATCGGCAAGTTGACTCTGGATTTTCGTGAATCGCTGGATGAGCTCCGGATTTTGGGTGACAACAGGTGAGGTCAGAGCTTTTTCCACCAGTTTCCCGCTTTCATCAACCTTCTGGTTTGTGCAGTACCTTTGCATCTCATACGCCACGATATATCGTTGTTCGCCTGCGGTAAATTTCTCCCGGGTTTTTTTTCTGAAAGACCTCAGGTTTTCATTGTTGCAGATTCCAATTCCTTTAACAAATTGTTCACCTTCCTGACGGACTAATTCCATTCCACGACCGGGATTGGAAGCCAAAAAACGTTCAAAGGACAAGATTTGGGTAAGATAGCTCTGCCGCACATCACTGACCATCTGATCCAAGGGTATGTAAAAGTCTGAAAGGATGAATAACTCGTTATTCAGATTTTTTAGATTGTGATTCGATATCCCGGTCACCAGGCTCATCAAAAGGACGATGGCAAGCATGATCCCCAGGATTTTTACCCCAATAGGCCTTCGTACTTTTTCATCTTCCATGATTTTCATGATTTCACCAATTTGGCCCGTTTGTGATTATTGCTCAATGTATCAATAAACGTTATGGCAATTTGAAAGCAAGCATTTTTTCAAATCATTCGTATGGTGACAATGGAAAAATCATGAGAAACTCGGCGGCAGAAATTTTTTTTCAATCATGATCGAATCCTGTGGTATTTACTTGAAAGACACGTACCCGCTTGAGAATTTATGGATATTGCCTCTAAAGGCAAGAAACCTCACCGCCATAGAGTGGTGAGGTTTCTTGCTGAAAAAAACATCTGCAGGATCCTTTTAGAAGGTTTGAAATGACCTTTTAAACCAAAATCAATTATTTGGTTTAAGGTTATTTTGCATACATCTTTTCAATCTGGTCCTTGTATTTATCAAACACAACGCGTCTTTTCAGCTTCATCGTCTGCGTCAGCATTCCGTTTTCCAGGGAGAAAGGTTCCTCGATGAATATAAATTTCCTGGGGATTTCATAGCTACCATAGGTGTCTTTTAACTGGTTGATGATTTCATTCTCGAGAAATTTCCGGGTCTCTTCCCTTTTCAACAGTTCTGCGTGGTCTTTTGGTAAATTGTTTTTTCCCGCCCATTTGTCCAGTGCGACAAAATCCGGGACGATCAGGGCGACGTTAAATTCCCGGCCTTCCCCGTAGATCATGGCATTTTCAACATAATGATTCAGCTTAATATCTTCTTCAATGGCCACCGGGAATACATACTTCCCGTTTTCAAGCTTAAACTGTTCCTTGAGTCTTCCGGTGATATACAGGAAACCGTCTTTATCCAGACGTCCCCGGTCACCTGTCCTGAAGCCACCGTCTGGTGTCATAACAGCTGCAGTGGCTTCAGGCTTGTTATGGTAGCCCTGCATTACGTTCGGCCCGTAAATGATGATCTCTCCATCGGTTGCATCCGGCCCGGTTACTGATTTGTCGATTACGATTT
This sequence comes from Smithellaceae bacterium, assembly GCA_028704195.1. Lineage (GTDB taxonomy): Bacteria > Desulfobacterota > Syntrophia > Syntrophales > Smithellaceae > UBA8904. The sequence continues at coordinate 5,522 of JAQVLL010000046.1, read as the reverse complement.
TGCCCAGACCCATGGCGGGACCTACACTGCCTATCCTGTATTTTGTCGGTCGGTTCATCGTTGCGCCGGGTGAAGTTTCGGTCAACCCGTAAGCGTCATAAAGCGGAATCCCCATATCCCAGAAAAAATGAGCAATTTCCGGATTCATCATGGCGCTTCCTGTCATGGAGCCTCTTAATCTGCCGCCAAGCTTCTCCCGGATTTTCTTGAAAACGATTGTATCGGCAATCTTAAATTTAAGATTCGTCATGAAAGAGGATTTCCCCTGCTCGTTAAGCTCTCGTTTTTTCTTGCCGCTTTCTACTCCCATGACAAATAATGTCTTGGCCAGTCCGCCTTCTTCGTTCATCTTCGTCCATAATCCGTCATATACTTTATTAAAGACTCTGGGAACGGCTGTCAGCATTGTCGGTTTAACCAGGCCTAAATCAGCGGCGATCGTCGTTGAGCTTTCTGCAAAGCCTATGGATCCTCCCAAATGACAGTAAATGACAAGTTCCGCGAGTCCAAAGACATGCGCCCAGGGCAGGATGGACAGCGCCCTGTCGTTTTCATTCATTTCAGGAAAGCAAGCCATGGCGGCGTGAGCGTTGGACGTAATGTTGGCTTGAGAAAGAAGCACTCCCTTCGGATCGCCGGTCGTTCCTGACGTATAAATCAGGATACAGATCGAAGACGAATCCGGATATATGCTTTTAACTTTTTTGGCTGCGCCTTTCTTTTCCAGATCCGTCATGGTATCCGGCCCATCGCCTTCCATCACGATAACTTTTTCTAACGTGGGTATTGAAGAAAGGACGTCTTTTATTTTGGCGTATATTTCTTTTTTGCTGATGAAGAGCACTTTTATTTGAGCATCATTGATAATGTATTTCCAAACCTGCGCCAGCTCGGCTTCGTACATGGGAACAAGCCGCGCATCCAGGCCGCTGGTGGCAAAAAAGCATACGGCCCAATCGGTGCTGTTGTTGCAGATAATACCGACGGCATCATCCTTTTGAATCCCCATCTGACTCAAACCGCTCCGGAGATTATCCACACGTTTTCCGAAATCGCCAAACGTGATCCATTCATATTGTTGCAAAGTCTTATTTTTTGTTCCGAGAAAAGGATTCTGTGAATATTTTTTAACTGAATTTTCTAGAATTTCAACAATATTATCCGGCTTCACCAACTGATACATACACTTCCCCCTTTGATTTGAATTCAATTTTCGTTTTTTGATTGCTATATTTGAACCTATAGAGACAATTAATTTGCTTGTCAATGAAATACAGGTATTACATTTGTATACCTTGCGTGAAAAGATTCATTCCGGAGAATCCGGTACAGGGGTTCTTTGCCGCCAGGTTTTATTTTCGCCAAAATGCCGGCATCAGAAGAACAATGATAGTGTAAATCTCGAGGCGCCCCAGAAGCATGGCAAAGATCATGATCCATTTTCCAGCCATAGGAACGCCTGCATAGTTATCCGTTGGTCCTATGCTGCCGAAGCCCGGTCCCACATTTCCCAGGCAGGTCGCCATAGCGGAAAGTGCGGAGATCATGTCCATCTCCAGGGCAGCCAGGGCAATCACGCCCAGGATATATAGCCCCATGTAAAGCAGAAAAAATCCCCAAATGCTGCGCATGATCGTTTGGGATACCGGCATGTTACCGAGTTTAACCATTGTGGTGGCATGAGGATGAATGATCCGGAAGATTTCAAGGTAGCAGTGTTTAACCATCAGGATGATCCGCATGATCTTGATGCCGCCGCCGGTAGATCCGGCCATGCTGCACAGAAACATGCAGAAAAAGAGGATGGCCTGTGAGAAGGCCGGCCATTTTTCATAATCGGCTGTCACAAATCCTGTCGTGGTGAGAATCGACACGACCTGAAATGACGCATAACTGAAGGCGTCCAGGATTCGGGGGTAAATCGTTGAATAAACATCCAGGAACACGAGAAAGATGAATAAGCCTGTTATGGAAAGATAGACCCGGAGCTCCGGATTCCAGAAGAACTGGCGCACATTGCCCCTGATCAGTTTGTAATGCAGGGAGAAATTAATTCCGGCTAGAAACATGAAAGCCAGGATGACGAATTCGATATAGATGCTCTGGTAGTGCCCCACACTGGCGTTTTTGGAGGAAAAGCCCCCGGTGGGCATGGTGGTGAAACTGTGATAGATCGAATCATACAGGGTCATGCCCCCGGCGAGAAGGAGCAGGATTTCAAAAACCGTCATGAAGATGTAAATCTTCCAGAGCGTCTTGGCAGTGTCGGAAATTCGGGGGGTCAGTTTGTCAACAACCGGGCTTGGGGTTTCTGCTTTGTAAAGCTGCATTCCGCCGATTCCCAGGAAAGGAAGGATGGCGATGGACAGGACAATGATGCCCATTCCCCCCAGCCATTGGGTCTGGGCGCGCCAGAAGAGGATCGACGGTGGCAGGGCTTCGATATTTTTGAGGATGCTCGCGCCTGTGGTTGTGAATCCTGACATGGATTCAAAATAGGCATCTGTGAAACCGGGAATTGCTCCGGAAAGAAGATAAGGCAGGGTGGCAAGCAATCCGGATGCGATCCACCCCAGGGCCACAATCATCATTCCGTCCCGATGGCTCAAATAGAAGTTCCGATGGCCGCGGGTCCAGAGAAAAACACACCCCCCGATACCGCAGGTCACCATGAGAGAAACGAGGAGTGGCCATGCTCCGTTGTCACTGTAGATGAGGGCTGCAGTGAGTGGCAGGGCCATGGACAAACCCAGAAAGAAGACCAGTGCGGACACCAGGTAGGCAATAAGGCGGAAATTCATCAAAAATACTCCAGCTTGACGGTCAAAAGACTTTCCAGGCTGTTGATGACCTGCTGTAGGGCAAAGATGATCAGGCGGTCATGCGGCAGGACGACGGTGTCTCCCCGGGGAATAATGATTTCACCGCCCCGAACGATGGCTCCCAGGATCGCGCCGGGAGGAAAATTTACTTCCGACAAGGGGACATTGACAATGTCCGAAGTTTCCAGAGCCTCGGCCTCAATCGCCTCGGCCTGTTCTTCCCTAAGAGGTGCCACGGAGATGATTTTCCCGCGGCGAAGGTATTGAAGAATGGCTCTCACCGCCGACATGCGGGGATTGATGACCGTATCGAGGCCAATGGTAGAAACAATATTCATATAGCTTAGCTTGCTGACACGGGTAATGGTCCTCCGCGTTCCCAACTCCCTGGCCAGCAGAGAGATGAGCACATTGTTCTCTTCGTCTCCAGTTACGGCGATCAGCATATCCATCTTCCCGGCGTTTTCTTCACGGAGCAAATCGCGCTCGGTGCCGTCTCCTTTAATGACAATAATATTATTTAAAAGCGCATTTGCATTTTTGCATTTTTCACCATCCTGGTCGATGATTCTGACATTCAAGCTCCGGTTATCCAGGGCGCGGGCGATGTCCATGCCCGTCCCGCCTGCTCCGACGATGATGATGTTTTTTGCCGGGCGTGTCGACATGCCCAGGCGGGTGAGCATCTGGTTGACATCCGATTTTTTCACCACCAGATAGACAAGATCCAGAGGCTGTATGGTATCATTTCCGCTGGGAATGAGAATCTTGTGTCCCCGGACAATCGCGCCGACAAGCAGATTGGGTCCATGAGTCCTCAATTCCATGAGTTTTGCCTTTGCAAGAGGCGAGTCGTGCGTAATCAGGAAGCTGACAAGTTTTACCTCGCCGTCCAGAAAATCAATCACCTCGGAAGCTCCTGGAATCTGGATGAGACTGAGGATTCTGCTGACCATCAGATTCTGGGTGTTGATGATCAGGTCCACTCCGAGGAGATCCTTACTGAACAGGGATTTTTCCTTAAGGTATTCCTTGTTCCTGACCCGGGCGATTTTTACAACGCTGGGATTGAGGCTTCGGGCCAGCAGGCAGGCGATGAGGTTCACCTCGTCGCTGTCCGTTGCGGCGGCCAGAAGTTCAGCGTCCTGAATTCCGGCCAGGCGAAGTATGCTGGGGCTGGTTCCGGATCCAAGCAATGCCTGGACGTCGATATTTTCACTGATCCGCCGGATCTTTGCCGGATCCTTGTCAATTAATACGACATCTTTTTTTTCGTCGGACAGTTTTTTCGCGATGTGGTATCCGACCTCTCCGGCGCCGATAATGATCACGCGCATATTGTCCTCCGCTGCGGGTAAACATGAGGCATGATACAATAGCGTTATTCAGCTTCCCCGTGGTTCCTGTTCACTGCATGCTGCCTGTCAAAATGGCAGCTCTTTTTTAGTTTTTCAGATCATACTTCTTGAGCTTATACCGCAACATCCTCTCCGACATTCCCAGCATTTCTGCGGCTTTGGTTTGATTGTCCGATGCCTTGTCCATGGCTTCAGTGATCAGATGTTTTTCCAACTCTTCAAGCGATTCCCTGAGGGATCCTGAGGATTTCTTCTTTGACGGATCTTCGAGATCATCGTTCTTAAAGGGGATGTCGTTTACGGTGATATATTCGTCCCGGGCGATGACGACGGCCCGCTCCATAATATTGACCAGTTCCCGGACATTGCCCGGATAGTTGTACTTCAAAAGCAGATCACGGGCTTCCGCGGTGATGCCCTTGATGTCTTTCGCGTTTTCCCTGGTAAATTTATCCATGAAATGATCGATCAGTGCGGGCAGGTCTTCTTTTCTTTCTCTCAGCGGTGGAAGCGACATGGTCACCACCTTTAGCCGGTAAAAAAGATCTTCCCGGAAGATTTCTTCTTTCACCTGTACGTCCAGATCACGATTGGTCGCGCTGATGATGCGCACATCCACGGAGATATTGATATTGCTGCCCAGGCGGGAAATTTCCCTTTCCTGCAGGAACCGTAATAATTTAACCTGAATGGCCGGACTTAACTCCCCGATCTCATCCAGGAAGAGCGTGCCGCCGTCCGCTTCTTCAAACCGACCGATCCGCCGCGAGCTCGCGCCGGTGTATGCGCCTTTTTCATGGCCGAATAATTCACTCTCCAGCAGATTCTCCTGCAGGGCGCCGCAATTCACCACGATAATCGGTTTATGAGAACGCGGGCTTAATTGATGGATCAGGCGTGCCAGAAGTTCCTTGCCGGTTCCGCTTTCACCCTGGATCAACACGGAAGCCCGGCTGGTCGCAACCCGGCTTGCCATGTTGATCAGCTCCACCATTTGGGGGCTTTTATAAATAATCTTTTCAGTGGTGACGCCCTGTTTGCCCAGTTCCTGTTTAAGGAGTTCATTTTCCCGGATGAGCCCGCGTCGCTCCGTTACCCGGTCCACCAAAATTAGCAATTCGTCCAGCTCCACAGGTTTGGTAATGTAATCGATGGCACCGACCTTGATGGCTTCCACCGCTGTTTCGATGGTCCCGTAAGCGGTGATGATGACGACGTCGATTTCGTGGTTGATTCTTTTTACTTCCTTGAGTACCTCCATGCCGTCCATGCCCGGCATTTTGTAATCCAGAAGAATTAAATCAAATTGATTTTCTGCAACCATTCTGACACCGGTTTCACC
>JAQVLL010000045.1 GCA_028704195.1 Smithellaceae bacterium | reverse complement strand
TGCCAGAGAAAGCCTGGAGACCAAGCGCAAAGTGCTGGAGAAATTTACCGACGGCAATCTCTATCCCTATACGAAATATTACCTGCGCAATGTCAAAGAAAGATTCAACGAATACTGGAAGAATCATTTTTCCACCATCGGGCTGGTCGGCATGAATGAGGCTTGCCTGAACCTGCTGGGAATGAACATTGCCACACCGGAAGGCCAGGCTTTCACCAAATCGGTGCTGGATTTCATGAGGACGCGGCTGATTGCCTATCAGAAAGCGACCGGAAATAATTACAATCTGGAATCCACGCCGGCGGAAGGGACATCCTATCGTCTGGCCCGCATCGACAAGGTCAAGTATCCGGACATTATTACGGCAAGCGACGGAAAGTCCAAAAACGCGGAGCCATATTATACCAATTCCTCACAACTGCCGGTGAATTACACAGATGATATCTTCGAAGCGCTGAATCTGCAGGATGAAATCCAGACCCGTTACACCGGCGGTACGGTTTTCCACACGTTTGCCGGGGAGCGCATCGATGATCCCCTGGCGGTCAAGGCCCTCGTGAGAAAAATCTGCACCTCTTACCGCTTGCCTTATCTGACCTTTACGCCGACATTCAGCGTCTGCCCGTCGCACGGCTATATCAAGGGAGAAGTGCAAAACTGTCCGACCTGTGCGGAGCCCTGCGAAGTTTATTCACGGGTGGTGGGTTATCTCCGGCCGGTGAAGCAGTGGAACAAGGGCAAGCAGGAAGAGTTTGATTCACGGCAGGTTTACCGGTTTCAGTAGGTCGCAGCGTCCGGATGGATCATCAGAAGATGGCTGCGCGTGCTGCTGCTTCAGGACGTTTCATATTTGATCGCAGAAGATGAATCAATGAACATCGGCGGTTTACAAAAAGTTTCCTTAATTGATTATCCGGGAAAGATCAGTGCGATTATCTTTACGCAGGGCTGCAATTTCCGATGCCCCTACTGTCACAATCCGGGGCTGGTGGATCCAAAATTATATAAACCCTGTTTATCCGGGAAAGACATCCTGGAATTTTTAGCACATCGCAGGGGAAAGCTCGATGCGGTGACTATTACCGGTGGGGAACCGACGCTGCAGGAGGATTTGATTCCTTTGATTCAAAAGATCCGTAAAATGGGCTTTGCCGTTAAACTGGATTCCAACGGTTCGCGTCCGGATGTTCTTGACCGCCTGCTGAAGGAAAAACTTCTGGATTTTGTCGCGCTGGACATCAAAGCACCCCGGGACAAATACAGGCTGATTGTGAGGGTTCCCGTGGATCCCGATGTCATCTCGCAAAGTGTCCGGCTCGTTTTACGGTCGAAAATTCCGCAGGAATTCCGCACAACCGTTGTGAAATCGATGCTGACCCCGAAAGATATACTGGCCATCGCAAAAGAGATTGACGGCGCAACGCGCTATGCTATCCAGAGATTTCAGCCGTCGCAAACGCTGGATCCAGAATTTGCGGGGGAACAATCATATCCGGAAGAAGAGTTGTTGAAATTGAAGAAACAGCTGGAAAAAATGGTCCCGCTGGTTGTTGTCCGTTGATCGAGTGCGACAGGGAAAAAATCATGCAGGGAAAAAAAAGCAGCCCCGATTCGATCGATACCGATCACCTCAGGAGGTTAACGCAGATCGGTGTGGCGCTGTCCGCGGAAAAAGACATTGATCACCTGCTGGAAAAGATACTGACCGAAGCGCGCGTCATAACACGGGCAGATGGCGGCACCCTGTATTTAATGGCGGACAACGAAAGTGAACTTGAGTTTGCTTTTGTGCAAAATGAATCCCTGGGCCTGAATATGAGCGCCGCCGCAGGCGAAAATATCTGGCCACCCGTCCTGCTGACGAATCCCGATGGTTCACCCAATCACGCCAATGTCTCCGCGCATGCGGTGATTACCGGTTGTCTGGTCAATATTGCCGATGTTTATGCCGCGCAGAAATTTAATTGCGAAGGCCCCCGGGTATTCGATCAAAAAACAGGTTATCGTTCGCAATCCATGCTGGTCGTTCCTATGCGCAACCATGAAAACGACATCATCGGAGTTTTGCAGCTGGTCAACGCTACGGATCCGGAGAGCGGCCGGGTGATTCCATTTTCCCCGGGATCTGAAGATCTGGCCTTGTCCCTGGCATCTCAGGCCGCGGTTTCTCTGACCAACAACCTGCTGATCGGGCAGTTGGAAAATCTGCTGGATGCCTTCATTCAGACGATTGCCGTCGCCATTGACGAAAAATCTCCCTATACCGGCGGGCACGTCCGGCGCGTGGCTGACCTGACCATGAACATTGCTGAAAAAATCAATGTTTCCCATGAAGGACATTTTGCTCAAATCCATTTTTCCATTGATGAACTGAAGGAACTGCGCATGGCCGCCTGGCTGCACGATATCGGGAAAATTACCACTCCCGATCATGTTGTCGACAAATCAACAAAACTGGAAAAAGTGTATGACAGGATTGAAGAAATCAAGACACGTTTTGAGATGCTCAAACGGGAATGTCAGCACACAGCGGAAGACGCGCAAAAGAAGGCGGATGCTCAAGCCCTGCGGAAAGCGGAAAGAGAAATCCGGATCCTCGACAAAGAATGTGCATTTCTGGTTAAGCTCAATTGCGGCAGTGAAACCGTTCGGGATGAAATGGCTGAAAGAATCCGGAAGATTGGCCGTAGAAAGTGGCGCACCTCTATGAAGGACCTGCCGCTGCTTACGGAAGATGAAATATACAACCTCAGCATCCCCAGCGGTACACTCAATGATGAGGAAAGGGAGATCATCAACAACCATGCGGCCGTGACGCAAAAAATGCTGTCCAGGCTTCCATTTCCCAGAAAATTGAGGAGAATAGCCGAATATGCTTCCGCGCATCATGAAAAACTCGACGGCAGCGGGTATCCTTCCGGTTTAAGGGGAGACCAACTTCCTCTGCAGTCGCGCATCATTGCCCTCGCCGATATTTTTGAGGCGCTTACCGCTAAAGACAGGCCATATAAAAAAGGCCACACAGTGGGTGAAGCCTTGAACATCATGGAAGGAATGGTTCGGGAATGGCATATCGACCCTGATTTATTCGAGCTTTTCATCCAGGAAAAAATCTATGATGAATACACAAAGACTGAACTAACTGAGCGGGAATCCAACAGCTCATAGCTCGCAGTTCATAGTTCATAGCTCATAGGTTATGGGTTATGGGTCAGGGGTCATAGCTTGTGGCTGATTGCTGATCATGGATATTGAACGGTGAAATCGCACGTCCGTCCAGTTCTATCTGGTGATGATCTGTCCCGGAACAGAGGAATTCGGCAATGTGCTTATCTTGTTTTTAAAAATAGCTTGATTTTATAGGTTTGTATGATATGAACAAAAGAAAGCGGTGATTTAAAAGTAAATTGCTCCGCTCTATAAATGTGCTAAAGCACTGAAAATCAATGAATTATTCAATTGAACCCGTGCTTTGGCGCGGGTTTTTTTTCAATCGCTTAAACCCGCACAAAAAATTATCTAAGGAGAATGTTTATGCAGATTTCGTCGGAAAGTGTCAAAGTGGGTCATCCTGATCTGGTTGCGGATATCATCGCGGCAAACGTCATTGCGACCATCCTTGATGAAGAAAAGAAGCAAAAGCTTACACTGGCGAATATGCCACATTGTGGCATTGAGGTTTTTTTAGGCAAGGGAATATGTATTGTCGGTGGTGAAGTCAGGACAAGAGTTTATGTGGATATCGACAAGATAGCGCGGGATTCCGTGATTGAGCTTGGCTACAACCACGCAGCTGTCGGATTAAACGGCCACTTGATGGGTGTGCTCAATGCGATCATTCCCCAGTCTCCGGACATTAACCAGGGGACAAGCTGTCTTTTAAACAAGGATCGTGAAATCGGCGCGGGCGATCAGGGCATCATGTATGGCTTTGCCTGCGATGAAACGCCGGAAATGCTTCCCCTTCCTTATGTACTGGTGAACAAATTAATGCGGGCATTTGAATACTGCCAGGATCCGATATTTGCCCCGGATGGAAAAGGGCAGGTATCGGTTGATTACGACGCAAAAACCGGCAGGCCGCTGCGCGTGGCAAAAGTTCTCATGTCCAACTCAATCGATTATCGTTTTGTCAAAGGCAGCCGGTTGAAAATTCGGGACCGTGCCAAAAAGATCGCTTTCGATGCCCTGGAGGACTGTGTAGACAAGAAGACGGAATTCCTGTTCAACCCCACGGGTGAATGGAATGCCATCAATTCTTGCAGTGCCGCGGATTCCGGTGTGACCGGACGCAAGCTGGTTGTGCAGTTTTACGGAGGCTATCCGGGTGCGCAGCTCGGCGGTGGTGCGGTGGTCAACAAGACTCCGGAGAAGGTTGACTGTTCAGCGGCTTTTGGCGCCCGCCATGTTGCCAAGAACATCGTGGCCGCACGGCTTGCTTCCAAATGCGCGGTCCAGCTGGCTTACGCCATCGGCATTGCTGATCCGTTTTCCATTTATGTCAACACATTCGGGACCGGAAAAATTCCCGATGAAAAACTCGGCAAAATCATCGCTGCGAATTTTGATCTGACACCCGAAGGGATGATTGAAAAATTCGATCTGCTCAACGGGAAAATATACAGAAAAATCCCGCGCACATTCTTTATGGATGACTACCGCTGGGAAAAAACGGATATGGTGAAAGTCCTGCAAAAAGAGGTGAAATAGAAAAACAGGTCTGATAGAAAGCCGGGGCTTTTTACGCACCGGCTTTCTATTTTTTTGTTATTATTCATCTATAATTTCCAGATCGCCAAAATCTTTTTTCCTGCCGGTTGCCCGTTTATTGATGATGTATTGTTCTATGCCCAGGGAAAAAACAGGGGTGCCACCATGGAACCCCCGTTGTTTCTCCTGATCCGCTTCTTTCAAGGTTTCCCAATTATTGCTTGACGGATGGGTTTGTCTCATAATAAACATCCTTTCACAGTGTCGCAACATGCAGATCAAAAAAATAGATGACAGGAGAAAACGGTGATTCCAAGATATTCGAGAGAAAAAATGACGGCGATCTGGAGCCAGGAAAACAGGTATCAAAAATGGCTTGATGTGGAAGTGGCGGCATGCGAGGCGATGGTCAAGCTGGGTAAGGTACCCGCACAGGCCATAGAAACCATCAAATCGAAAGCCGTCATCGACGTTGCCCGCATAGATGAAATTGAAAAAATCACCAGGCACGATGTCATCGCTTTTGTCAGCTCTCTCACGGAAAAAATCGGAGAGGACGGACGCTTCATTCACATGGGGCTTACATCATCGGATGTTCTGGACACAGCCCTGGCCGTGCAGCTAAAAGAAGCGGCCCAGATTCTCCTGGACGATTTGGATCAGCTGCTGGCGGTTTTGAAACGAAGAGCCTGGGAACATAAAGATACCCTGATGATCGGCCGGTCGCATGGCATTCATGCCGAGCCGATTACATTTGGTCTGAAGATGGCTCTGTGGTATCAGGAGATGCTTCGCAACAGGGATCGTCTCGCGCGTGCCCAGGAAACAGTGAGCTGCGGGAAAATTGCCGGCGCTGTGGGGACTTTTTCGTTTATCGAACCGGTTGTTGAAGAATATGTGTGTAAAAAACTCGGGTTGACGCCGGCACCCGTGTCGTCGCAGATTGTGCAGCGAGACCGGCACGCGGAATTTTTCACCACGCTGGCCATTATCGCGTCGTCTCTGGACAAATTCGCACAGGAGATCCGTTTGCTGCAAAGAACCGAGGTCCGGGAGGCTGAAGAATATTTTTCACCGGGCCAGAAGGGATCATCAGCCATGCCGCACAAACGCAATCCCGTGCTGTCGGAAAACATTTCCGGTCTGGCCCGTCTGGTTCGGTCCTACGCCGTCGCAGCACTCGAAGATGTTGCCCTGTGGCATGAGCGTGATATCAGCCATTCCTCGGTGGAAAGGGTCATCGGGCCCGATGCCACAATTGTTCTGGATTTCATGCTGGGGCGTTTTACCGGCCTGATCGACAAACTGGTGGTCTATCCGGAACGGATGCTGGCGAATCTCCACATGACGCACGGCATCATTTTTTCTCAAATGGTTTTGCTCGCTCTTATCGAGAAAGGCACAACGCGCGAAGACGCTTACGCCGTTGTTCAGAAGAACGCAATGAAATCGTGGCAGGAAGGGATTGAATTCAAAGCCCTTCTGGTACAGGATAAAATCGTTAAAAAATATCTGAACGAAAAAGAGCTTGATGGCATTTTCAATGTCAATAATTTTCTGAAGAACCTGGATTTTATTTTTAACCGTGTTTTCGGAAAATAAAGAACAGTCTGATTTCTCTTCAACAGCCGCCCTGTGATGACGCTGAAGGTATTTTTTTCATGAACTACTGCTTTACGAGAATCGTGTCTTTCAGGAAAGTGTCCTGCGTATCAGGATAGTCTATCGTGTAATGCAGTCCGCGGCTTTCTTTCCGGGCGCGGGCGCTCTGAACGATCAGTTTGCCCACGGTTGTAATGTTTCTCAGTTCGATCAGGTCTTTAGTGACTTTGTAATTCCAGTAATATTCATGGATTTCTCTCTGGATCATGTCAATTCTGCGCGCGGCCCGTTCCAGACGCTTGTCCGAGCGGACAATCCCCACATAATTCCACATGCACCTGCGGATTTCATCCCAGTTATTGGTGACGACAATACTATCATTGCTTTCGGAGGAATCACCGGGATCCCAGGGAGGGATGGCTACGGTGCTGATTTGAGTCTGCCGGAAGGATTTGGAGATTTTTGTATAAACCCGATGGGAGTAAACCAGCGCTTCCAAAAGTGAATTACTGGCCAGGCGGTTGGCGCCGTGCAGGCCGGTGCAGGAGACTTCACCGCAGGCAAACAAATTGTCAATGGATGTTTTGCCGAAATGATCTACTGCGACGCCGCCGCAGATGTAATGGGCGGCCGGCGCGATGGGAATCGGTTGTACGGCCATGTCAATCCCGTATTCCAGGCATTTGTTATAAATATTGGGAAAACGGTCCATCAGGAAATCACGGGCGTGATGCGTAATGTCCAGCAGGACATATTCATCGCCGGACTGTTTGATTTCATTGTCTATGGCTTTGGCCACGACATCACGCGGCGCGAGACTTTTCATCGGGTGGTATTTTCCCATGAACGTTTCACCATTTTTCAATTTGAGAATACCGCCTTCACCGCGGACGGCTTCGCTGATCAGAAACGCCTTGGCTTCCGGATGAAACAGGCAGGTGGGGTGAAACTGGATAAACTCCATGTTGGCGACTCTGGCGCCTGCCCGGTAGGCCATGGCGATGCCATCGCCCGTGGCAATGTCGGGATTGGTGGTGATCAGATACACCTTGCCCGCGCCGCCCGTGCACAAAATGGTGTATTTGGCGCGATAGGTGTGGATCCTGTCCTGATCAATGTCAAGAACATAGGCGCCCAGACAATTGATGATGTTTCCCTGGTTGTCTTTCTGGATGATCAGGTCAATGCCGATATGATTTTCATAGATTTTAACATCAGGTAACGCGGCGACTTTCTCGTGCAGTGCCCGTTCAATCTCCCGCCCGGTAAGATCCTTGGCGTGCAGGACACGTCTCCGGTGGTGGCCTCCCTCCTGTCCCAGATCGTAAAGATGAGGGGGGGCCTCTGATTTTGTGAAATTGACTCCCCAGTCGATCAATTCCTGGATTCTTGGAGGAGCTTCCCGAACCACAAATTCAACAACCTCTTTATTACACAGACCGGCGCCACAATCCAGCGTGTCACTGATGTGTTCTTCAAAGCTGTCCGTTTTGTCCGTTACGGCGGCGATTCCGCCCTGGGCGTAATTGGTGTTGGATTCCGATTTTTCCTTTTTTGTGACAATGGCCACAGATCCGAGCTGGGCTACTTTGATGGCCAGGCTCAAGCCTGCAATGCCGCTGCCGATAATTAAAAAATCTGTTTTTATTTCCATGAGTAAAGATCCTGCCTGCATCAATCCCGATGCTGCGGGATGAGTGTTAATTCTTTGCAGCTTGCTGCGATATAATAACGTTCATTTCATATCTCGATAGCTTGCTTCGAGGTGTTTGATTGAGTAAAAGTTTGTTTACAAATACCGGGAGCTTTTATATAAGCCTTTTTAGCGTTTTGTAAAGAAAATTATAAAGAGGAATTTATAATTTGTTTGTTTTGGGAATTGAATCATCATGTGATGAAACGGCCGCGGCGATTGTGAATAATGGGAATCTGCTGTCCAGCGTCATCGCTTCGCAGATCAAAGACCACAGCGCATACGGAGGTGTGGTGCCTGAGATTGCCTCACGGAAACACATCGAAGCCGTTTCTGCCGTGATTTCACAGGCAACTGAGGATGCGGGCATTGCCTTAAGCGTTGTTGAAGGGATTGCCGTAACACGCGGACCCGGATTAATCGGTTCACTGTTGGTGGGGTTGTCCGCAGCCAAGGCGCTGGCCTATGGCCTGAACATTCCCCTTGTCGGCGTGAATCATCTGGAAGGTCACATTATGGCTTCTTTTCTTGCCGAAAAAAAGCCGGGTTTTCCTTTTGCCGCCCTAGTCGTTTCCGGTGGTCACACCAATGTTTATCTGGTTAAGAACTACCACGAGTTTAAACTGCTTGGACAGACGCGCGATGATGCTGCAGGGGAGGCGTTTGATAAGGCGGCCAAACTTCTAAATCTGGGCTATCCGGGAGGAGTGGTGATTGACCGGATGGCCAAAAAAGGCAATCACAGTGCGTTTGAGTTTCCCCGTGCGATGAAAGACTCTCCTGATTTCAGCTTCAGCGGACTGAAAACATCTCTTTTGACCATGGTGAAGAAGTTGGGAGGTCATTTCACCCAAGCGCAACTGGAAGACATTGCAGCCAGTTATCAGGAAGCCATCGTCGATGTACTGGTCGATAAAACAATCAAGGCGGCCCTTGATCATCATGTTTCACAGGTTGTTGTCTGTGGCGGCGTCGCCGCCAACAGCCGGCTCAGGGAAAGATTTGTAAAGGCCGTGGCAGGGAAGAATCTGGAATTATTCATTCCTCCCACGATTTTGTGTACGGACAACGCGGCCATGATTGCGGTACTGGGTGAAATTATGTTGAAAAACGGACGTTCGGACTCTCTAGATCTGAATGCTGTTTCGCGCTGGCCTTGAACGTTGTCCCCCTCTTGTGATCCGACGGGTGTGCGGTGATGGAGTCCGGATGAGGGTGAAATTCCATAAAACAATATGACCACGCCAAAAGATATCCTCCATCGCTATAACATCCGGCCCAACAGAAAATTAAGCCAGTGTTTTCTGATGGATGTCGGCACCATCCATAAAATTTCCAAAGCGGGTCAAATTCTGTCCGGAGATGTGGTGGTTGAAATCGGTGCGGGGATCGGGGTTTTGACGCGGGAACTGGCGCTTGCCGCAAAACAGGTCATTGCCGTTGAAATTGATCCTTTCCTTGTGAAAATCCTCCACGATCAGTTTGATGAATGCTCCAATGTGGAAATTTTTTTCAGCGATATACTTAAATTTAATTTCGCTTCTATATCGGATCTCTATAAATACAAAGTTAAAGTAATAGGTAATGTTCCGTACAACATTTCAAGCCCGGTAATCTTTCATTTGCTCGACTTTCGCACCAACATTAGCGGATTTACACTGATGCTGCAAAAAGAGGTTGTGCAGCGTCTGGTGTCCGTCCCGAATAACAAGCATTACGGAGTCCCTTCAGTTCTTCTTCAGATGTATGCGAAGGTCGAAAGGCTGTTTGATGTTCAGGCGGGCAGCTTTTTCCCGGTTCCCAAAGTCGAGTCTTCAATCATTCAGGGGGTATTTCGTGAGAAACCCCTTGTGGACCTGGCAGATGAAACGTTTTTCAACCGTCTGGTGAAAGCCTCCTTTGCCCAGCGCCGCAAAATGCTGATCAACAATTTGAAAAAAGCCGAATTTCTGGAATCAATGTCAGCCAGCGATATAAATTCAGCTCTCCATGAGGCCTCAATCGATGGCAAAAGGAGGGCAGAAAACCTGACGGT
>JAQVLL010000444.1 GCA_028704195.1 Smithellaceae bacterium | reverse complement strand
TTAAAATAGGTATCAGGATACGGTTCACTCACCAGTGTGAAATGCCACCACTCTTTATCATAATTCTTAAATCCGTGTTTCTCCATGAGGGTTTTTAAAAGCAGCCGGTGACTTCTTTGCTGAGGGCCGATGTTTTTGTTGTCCGGGTGAGAAAGTTCATGGAAGCAGTCAAACCCCGTTCCCATGTCCAGAGAATTGTCCGCATAGCGCACGCCTGCCGGCAGATAGCATTCCGCAAGGGGCGCATCTTCATTATAAACAGGTTGAATAGGGGTAGGCAGCGGCACGATGGTCAGGTCCACGGTGCTTCCCCGACTGTGACTGGACCGGTCGGCGACGTATCCGTCGCGAAAAAGGTTTTTCTTGTCTACTGTGGGATAAAACTCTTTTTTTGTTTTAGTATTGTCAAAATCTTTGGCCCAGCGGACAAAGTGATCAACAGCCTGCTGCGGTCGATAGCAGTCGTAGATCTTGAGCGTCATGGAGAAGGGCGCCAGGTCTTTTTGAACTTTGGCCAGCGCCTGCGCGGCCTCACGGGTGAGAATACACGTTGGGGCCAGATAACCGTCCACCCGGACGCCCAGAAAATTATGTTTGCCGAAATACCGAATGTCCAGGATCACCTCGGGGATAACCTCTTCGATATGGACAAACGAGTCAGGCATCTTTTCTGTGCCATGCGAGACGGCGGGCAGTACCCATGGGAGCAGCGTTATGATCAGAAGTGTTATAATGGGTATTTTCTTTTTCATTGTAAAATTTCCCTTTCCAGAGCAGGTTCAGGATTGATGAGAATGGCAGGTTTTGCTGCGGGATCAAGCCAGTTTAGAATTTTGAGCAGGTTATCTTCGGATACAGCCACGCAGCCTGCTGTGGTTGACTTCGGCCCTGCCCAGATATGGAGAAAAATAGCGCTACCATGGCCCTTGATGACAGGATCGGTGTTGTATTCGATGACCATGCCGTATTTATAGAGATCGTCCCCTCGCTTCATTTTTTCAAAAGAGAGGGCCCTAGTCTGGCTTTGCCTGATCCATCGGTTGTAATCCGGGGCGTTTGGGTCATCAATCCAGACATCATCTGGCATGGACTGGCGGTAGGGCATTTTAGTAGCCGCCGATTCAGCATAACCGAATGCCGTTCCCAGCCGGTATAAACCCGAGGGTGTCCTTCCGTCCCCCTCCCGTTTTTCTCCATAAGGTGCAAAGCCGTTTCTGCCGACAGCCGCATCAGCGGGTTCCATCACCCGGAGCCAGTCGGAACCAGTCCTTTCCAAGGCATAGACTTTTATGGATTTGAAAAAAGGAAGGCCGTCACCGGTTACCAGCAGAATCTGGTTGACGTCCGATGGAATGTTATTGACGGCCGGCAGAGGTGCGTCCGGCCGTTCTGCGGAGGCTGAAGAAAGACAGTCGGATGCCATCAGGGAAAGGAAGCCAGTGGTAATGACTAAGCAAAAGATCGCTATCTGGAACCGATGATGTATTTTCATTTTATCCACCCGTATGTTTGTGCATTTTTAATTTAAACCACGCCATTTATCAACATAATTATCCGTTTTCCGACAAAAATAACACCGGTGGCAGTGATGGACATGATTGTAATCATCTGTGAAATGTTATATAAAACTTTCATTGCATTACTGAAAACAGGTATTGGAATCGTTTAATGCAGCGCTTCATGATCCCTGCGGGAAAGTTATTTGGATAACAGGCTTTAAAACTGATCGAGGAATGACCTGTATGATTATTGCAGAGAGGCGAAAGCAAAAGCGGAGATCAGAAGATGCGCAAGGGGATGATAATTTGCTTAAGCGCTGTGAGTTTTTGATTCAGAATGCGCGGGATATCATTTTAACCATCCGTCAGCGGGACAGGAAAATACTGGAAGCCAACACGGCCGCCCTTAAGGCCTATCAATATTCGATTGATGAATTACGATCCTTGACGATTGATCAACTGGAAAGTGCTGAATCGAAGGAACAAGTCAAGTTGCATGCCGGTCCGGCTGGACACCACGAAATGTTTTTCGAGACGACCCATGTCAGAAAAAACGGCCAGACGTTTCCCGTGGAAGTCAGTATGCAGAAAGCACTGATAGGAAATGAAAAGATTCTCATTGGCATTGTGCGCGATATATCCAGGCTGAACGAGTCACAGGATGCCATGCAGGAAAGTGAAAGCAACATACGGGCGCTGTTAAATGCCGTTACGGAGTCCCTCCTTCTTCTGGATAAGGACGGGACCATCCTTTCGGCGAACGATACGTTTGCCAAGCGTCTGCGAATTGGAATGGATAAAATCATCGGGGCTAATTACTACGATCTGCTTCCGGCGGACACGGCAAATGAAAGAAGAAGACAGGCTCAAAACGTCATTCAAAACCGGATCCCTGTCCGTTTTGAATATGTTTCAGACAAGCGATGGATCGATCAGGTGATTTATCCTGTTTTTGACAGTCTGGGAGAGGTGGTCAGGCTGGCCTTTTTCGGTGCCGATATCTCCCGG
>JAQVLL010000443.1 GCA_028704195.1 Smithellaceae bacterium | reverse complement strand
ATGTAAGGTTTTTTCGATTTTAGATAATTGAGGACCTTACCGTATTCACCATCAACTGTAACACCATGAACCTCATCAAGAATAATAAGATCCGCGCCGGGATAACTATCCATCATCCCGATAAACGATTGAACAGTGGCAATAGTAACGCGCCCATCGACGTATTTTGATTTCAATCCGGCGCAACAGATAGTCAATTCCCGCTCTGGAATGCTGGTTTTTCTCATCAGGTCGGCATGAAACTGCATGATCAATTCCTGTTTGTTTACCAGAATCAAAAAACGTCGGCCGGTCTCCTTATAATATGCGTTGATCATCCGGCAGATCGTAACTGTTTTGCCCGCGCCCGTCGCCGCGACAAACAAAACATTCTGCTTGACCTTTAATTCCTGATCTAATTTGTCCAGGGCTTCCTTCTGGTATTGTCTTAACTCAAAATTTTCCATATATCCTCAAGGCAACGTATTATGTAATATTTTCCCCCGGCGGCCTCAATCTCTGTTTGTGCTTTTTTCTGTAATGCCGATTGCCGCCCGGTCATCGTCTTAATCTCCAGGCCGATGAACAAACCATCAAAACACACTGAAATATCAGGAGTTCCAGGCTTTCCTGTTTTAAAAACCCTCCCCTGCTCTGTTCGTACCATTCCAGCGGCGGACCGGAAATAATAGATCGGTTTTTTTCTTGACAGGAGTTCAAGATAATCCAAGACTCCCCGTTGAATCTGAGCCTCCGTTGCTATCCTCATACTGTTTCCTTTCTTGTTTTTTTGCACAATACCATAAAATAAAAAAATATCAATAAAAAAAGAAAAAAAAGATTGACAAGAAAAACAATTTATTTTATAAGCACAGCTAAATACAGAAACGAAGATGCAAACTGGACTGCGTCGGGATTTCTCAAAGGAGGTAACATGAAAGATTTATTGAAAAATTTCCTCATAGCAAAAAGCATTGAGGAAGCGGCGCGAGAAGGACGCATCGCAGCGGAAGAGGCCATCATCGCACAGATGGGAAATCTTAAACTCGAAGGCACGACGACAAAGGAGGTAGAAAATTATAAGGTCGCCGTAACCACTAAACTCACCCGGACGCTCGATTATGACAAATACGTCGCCCTGGGATTGCCGAAAGCACTGCAATTCGTCGATTTTAAGCCTACAATCAACTTAGCTGCCTACAAGGTCGCATCATTGGCTGATCCGACAATCGCACTCTGCGTGACCAGCAAACCGGCAAAAACCAGTGTTAAAGTGGAGGTGATCAAATGAACCTCCAAGACCTGATCAAAACCACACGACAAAGTAAGCCGCCCCGGATCGTTCTGCACGGCATTCACGGCATCGGAAAGTCCACATGGGCAGCAGGCGCACCGGCGCCGATATTCATCC
Organism: Smithellaceae bacterium; assembly: GCA_028704195.1. GTDB lineage: Bacteria > Desulfobacterota > Syntrophia > Syntrophales > Smithellaceae > UBA8904. The sequence continues at coordinate 1,126 of JAQVLL010000443.1, read as the reverse complement.
AGACTGAAGACGGCCTGGTGGCTATCGATGTTCCGCATTTTCCTGTCGCAAAAACCCTTGATGAATTTTTCGGCTATATGGACATGCTGATCAATCAGTCACACGAGTATAAAACGGTCGTTATCGACACCGCCGATTGGCTCGAAAAGCTGATCTGGAAGACGGTTTGCGATGAAAACAAAGTCACATCGATTGAGAAGATTGGATATGGTAAGGGATACGTTTTCGCCATGCAGCATTGGGAAAAATTCTTCAATGGACTGAATTTGCTGCGTGATAAAGGCATGGCCTGTGTTATCCTGGCGCATAACGAGATTAAATCATTTTCCCCGCCGGATGGAGATCCGTATGATCGGTTCCAGATTAAACTCCATAAGACCGCCGCCGCAAAGCTCGAAGAGTGGGCAGACGTTGTATTGTTCGCTGGGTTTGCCGTAACGGTCAATGCCGACACAGGCAAGGCAATCAACAATGCCGAGCGCGTGATACACACGACAAACAAACCAGCGTGGCGCGCAAAAACACGCTATGTTTTACCGGACACTTTACCGCTTAACTTTGCGGCATTATTAACAGCAATCAAAAACCAACCAAAAGGAGAATAAAAATCATGGCAAATTTACAGGGGATAAACATTGACGCGAACGTTCCGGAGGCAGGGAGCTTTACTGTTGTACCCGAGGGAGTTTACAAGGCGGTCATCGCCGGTGACAAGATCACGACGACTAAAGACGGCAAGGGAAAGATGCTGGAACTGACTGTCCAGTTAATTGACGGGCCTTATACCGGATCAACAATCATTGACCGCCTGAACATAGTAAACGCCAGCCAGCAGGCGCAGAATATCGCCCAGGGTACTCTTAAGCGAATTTGCGGAGTTTTACGCGCCCCCTTCCCGCCGCAAACAACCGATGCACTGATGGGAAAGCCCATGCTCGTGACCGTCGGCGTTGAAGAGTTTACCAGCAATAAAACAGGCAATGTTTTGAAAAGTAATAAGATCAAAAACTATGCTCCTATCCCGTCCGTAACGTCAACTCCTCCGGCGGCGGTGCAGGGATGGTAAACTCAATCATTGACATGATTGAGGCCAAGCGAGCCGGGGAGAACATTCCCCGGCAGCACT
>JAQVLL010000442.1 GCA_028704195.1 Smithellaceae bacterium | reverse complement strand
CTCAATTTCCTTTTCACGTTATTGTTTACATCCATGTATGCCGCAGAACGTCCGGCCATTTGAAACCTGGTTGGTTTGGCTTTTGGAAAAATGTGATCAAAGAAGGAGGATACCATGTCACTTGGATTGTTTAAGCGATTGATCATAGAGAAAAACACAAAAAAAGTCATCAGCAAAATCATGCGAAATGTCGACCGAACCCTCCAGGCCAATCCCCGCCTGACCGTTGAAGAATCGCTGAGTATCATTGACAAGAAAAAGGGGATTTTTTCCCCGTCTGAGCAACTTCCGTCAACAGATTTAAAAAGCCTGTTTACAATGATCGTATGGAAATCTTATCAGCACGAGTGTTCCCGTGACCATTCCGCCGCATCCCCGGAACACCGGGAGATCGTCGTTAAAATAGTAAACGATTACCTCAACGGTGAAGATCCGGTTAAAATAAAATTTTTGTCTCACGTGAAACCGGACAAGAATTTTATCCATCAGAAAATCATACGTCCGGCGTCCCTGGTGATCAGCGCCGCAGTGGTACTGGTTTTTCTCGGTCTTGTGATATCCTTTCATTCCAAAACACAGAAAACTTTCCATCCATCCGGCAAAACGAAACATAGCGCCTCCCTGACTCAAAACAACCTGTTCAGGTACAGTGGGCTTTTATCCAATGAACAGGAACGGCTGGCACTTGTCAACAAAGCGATTCATCAAGAGGGTGACGTGATCGGTGATCATGACAGATATATTCTAAAAAAGATTTATCCGAAGTTTATTGTCATCCAAAACAGATCCGACCGGTCGGAATTCTTCGTTCATATGCAATAAAACGGATTCTATACACCAAAACATTTTCTTTTCTTTCGGGAACGGGCAGGAAAACTCATTCTATGCGGTTTGGACCGAGAAGGTGATTTATGCCGTCCTGTTCTTTCCAGGCTCAAATTGATTTTTCGCCGACCAGAAAGAAGGCAGGTGGCGAAGAAGATACAAAAGACTTTTGCGGTGCTGCCACAGACGGCTGCGAAATTTTTTGCGCCAGGCGGCATCGGAGTAAAAGCGTTTTACGTATTCGTTGTATAGGTAATCGAGTCTTTCTCTGGATTCAATCCCATGCGGAATAAAAACAAAATTAAGGCAGTTCATCAGGCGCCAGTCCTCTTCAAACACCCCCTCCTCGCGGATGGTTGACCAGAGCGGCGCGCCCGGAAAAGGCGTGAATTTCGCCATATTCATGTCATCAAGTCCCAGGGAAAGGATAAAGTCGGACGTTCGTTTTATGGATGCTTCCGTTTCACCGGGCAACCCCATCATAAACAATCCCTTGGCCCGCAGACCCGCTGCCTGAATGCGGCGCACCGTATCACGCACATCATCAAGCAACACTCCCGATTTATGGCGGGCAAGCATGTCCGGATCAGCCGATTCAATGCCCAGAGACACCATCAGGCAGCCCGCTTCCCTGAGCATCTTCAGCAAATCATCATCCGTGTAGCCGACGCGCACGGCGCAGTTGAAGTTTATCCCAAGAGGTTGCCGAGACAATTTTTCACAAAGGTCCAGAATCCGCTTTTTATTGGCGGTAAAAAGATCATCGTAAATATTGACATGGCGAGCACCGAATTTGTCCCGCAGGTATTTCATGTGTTCGTAAATGTAAGCGGCGGAGTTATAGCGAAACCCCTTCTTGAAAACGGAACGGTCACAGTAGGAACACTGGTACATGCAGCCGCGCGACGTGATCATTGTCGCTCCCGGCGTCCGAATGTAACTAAAAAGCGGCAAATGATAGTCCCGGGGGAAACCGGTGAGCTTTTCATAAGCGGGAAAGGGAAGATCGTCAAGATCGGCGATATGCATTCGGGGTTCATTGGCAAGAGCGACACCGTTATGCCGGTGAATCAGGCCCGCAATGGCGGCAGGGTCAACGGCGGCGGCAAGTTCAGACATCGTGATTTCGCCTTCGCCTGACACAAAATAATCGAAGTCCGGGCATGAAGCGAGCAGATCTTCTTTGAGGGCCGAAACATGGACACCGCCGCAAACGGTAACGATACGGGAATTTTGTTTTTTGATTTTCCCGGCGATATCCACGGCATCAGGAAAGGAGGATGTGGTGGCTGAAAACCCGACAATCTGAGGGCTAAGAGCAAGGATCGCCTGAACCTGTTTATCCAGATCCACCGGCGCTCCCGGTCCCAGACAGTCATATACAAACACGTCATGCCCTTCGCGGATCAGATAGGCCGCTATGGAAAGCATCCCCTGCGGCACCATGCGATTGGCGATGTCGGTGATATCACGACGCCCGGGAAACCAGTTGAATCCGCGCGGATGAACCAACACAATTCGTTTTTTTTGTGAAGAAATCATGCTTTGTTGTTTGCTTCCTTCAGGGCATGCGCGAGACCTTATGATAAAAAATTACAAAGGCAAGTCTCAATTATAAATGGTATATTTTGTTCACCAAAACACAAATAAACCTAAAGGAGACTTGCCATGGATAAAGGTAACAAACTTAATTTCA
>JAQVLL010000441.1 GCA_028704195.1 Smithellaceae bacterium | reverse complement strand
CAAAAAGATTTTTTAACAACGAAAAAACACCAAAAGACACGAAAATTTTGTAGGAAAGCCGATGTCCAAACCTGATACTTCATCGCCAAAATTTGTTTTTTGTTGCCTTTGGCTTGCATTACAACAATATTTCTGAAGGTTACGATCACCACACTAACCCAACTCTAAAAAAAGTTCGTGCTTTTTCGTCCCTTTCGTTGTTAAAAAGCTTTTGGATTATGCTTTTTTGCCGGTGGTGCGGAATTCGAGTTTGGAGAGGATCTGGAGCTGATAGACGGTGAATCCGATGAGCATGAAGCCGAGGATCCAGGCCATGGCGGTGGCCGTACCAAATTTCAAGTAGACATAAGCCTTGTAGAAGACCAGGAGACTGGCGACATTGGTGCCGCTCGAACCGCCGGTCATGGCCATGATCATCGCCGTGTTTTCCCAGGAACGAATGAAAATTCCGATAAACTGAATAATCAGCAGGGGTTTCAGGATCGGAATCACCACAAACAGGATCTTGTCAACAAAAGTCGCTCCGTCAATATCGGCCGCCTCATAGAAATCATCGGCGACTCCCTTGAGAGCGGCCAGATAGATCAGGCAGCCGGGTCCCATGCCAGCCCAGACGCTGGGCAACACACAGCAAAGCAGCGCGGTCTTTCGATCCAGCAGCCAGCGATAGGGATCGCGCATCGTAGTAAAAAAACGTGTATACCAGGGCGAATCAAGCAATGGATCATTAAAAATCGGCAGTGCAAAGCTGAAGAAGTAATAAAAGAGCAACAGCCCTGCGCCGAAACAGAGTCCGGCCTGCAGGCGGTTGCCATGCAGGAAAAGCCTTTGCGCAAAAAAGAACAGAATAAAAAACAGTAACAAGGCAATGCCGATGATCCCTATGGCAGGAATCCGCATCAGAACGGCATTAAGAACGCCAAATTCAGAGGGTTCATAAAAGGAGCGCCAGAGATAAATCACGACCAGCCCGGTGATTACGGCTGGAAGATAGAAAACCGTCCGGAAAAAGATTTTACCATAGGGAATTTCCTGGAGCAGTACCGCCAGGATGACCGGCGGCAGAAAGGTCAGGGCGATGGTCAGGAAACAAAACTTCAGGGAATTATAGACGGTCTCCCACCATTCCTGATCCCAGAGGACGTTGCCGAAATTATCGAGCCAGACCCATTTTGATCCGCCCATGATCCGATAATCCTGAAAGGCCATTACCGATCCCATGATCAGAGGGACATATTTCCAGAGCAGGATGGACAGCAATGCCGGCAATAAAATCAGATAGGCCCATTTATATTTGCGAAACCCCCAGGTGACCTGCTCCTGACCAACAATTTTCGGCGGCAAAAAGGCTTTGAAAATCTTGCGAAAAACGAGAGTAAAGGCGATGGCAATGGCAATCAGCATGACAATCGCACTGGTCCTGCGAATAAACTTCTGCCGTGATGACAAAATCCCAAGCATCTTTTCATTGGTTTCCGAAACGGCCTCAGACAGCAAACGCTGCAGCAGAGCCTGACGCTGATCCAACGCCTCCCGAATCTCACGGCATTCCTGAATTTCCGCCTCACTTCTGCCCTCGGCTCGCAACTGTTCCGGGGTAATATCCTTATATTTTTCCGCTTTCTCATACTGCTCGGCGGTGTACAACGGCAACGGAGAATTTTCCCGCTCGAGAGCCATATTTTCCGCCAGATGCATAGGCCGGGTCATTTCCACATAAACCAGCTGGCAATTGCGTCCGTAGGGTTCCGGCTTGCCGTATTCAATGGAAATATTGTATGCTTCCTCCCACCCGGGCGGGGCCAGCCGGATCAGATCCTCATACCCGAACCTGCGCAAATAATTCGGGTTGACGAAATGTCCCAGCCCCCCCTCAACCATTACCCTGGTGTAGATGGCAGTCGCTTCCGGGCCAGGTAAATAGCGAATATATTCCCAGGCGGTATCCCGTACCACGGGATTATCACACCCGGCAAAAATGCCATTCATTCCAGCGTTGATTTCACTTCCGCGGTGGCGAATACCATTTTCATCGGGATAGCCCAGTGGTACCGGAGCCATACCGACCAAATCCGGGTTGATGGTGGCAAAAACACGTTCACTCAGATAGGATGGCATAAAACCGACCTGCCCCAGCTCCCATTTCTGCCCCCCCTCCGCTTCCTTGGTGGCATAGCCATAGCGGGTGACATTATTGCGGTCGATCCAGCGTTCGGTTGTCAGGCGAAGGTAATAATCCAGGGCGGTGACCGCCTGTTTACTGTCAAAGACCGCTTGCCAGGTGTCGGTCTTTTCGTCATGTTCCATCACCTCGCCGCCGGCTGACCAGAGAAAGGAGACCCAGTACCAGCTTTCCTGCTGCCCTTTGCCAAGTCTCACACCGTAGGTGCCACGAACAGGATCCGTCAGTCTCTTGCAGTATTCCAGAAAATCCTCCCAAGTCCAGTCATTGTCTGGAAAGGGAATACCGGCCTTCTTCAGCAAATCTTTCCGGTAAAGCATCACTCGCCCGGAAAGACCGCCCC
>JAQVLL010000044.1 GCA_028704195.1 Smithellaceae bacterium | reverse complement strand
ATTCCCGGCTGCATTTCCGCCAGCCAGGGACACCAGCGAGTCAAAACACCTGTCTGCCAGTGTTCGCTCACACGATAGGTCGAGCAGATGAACGGGAAACGCGGATCGCAACTGTCAACACCGGAGTACATATCCATATCCGAACCAACACCCTTTTTGTCAAAACGTCTGATGGCCGGATTGTTTTTCTGCGGTGAAAGCAGGTTCTTCTCCACTGGACACTCCAAAGGTTCGTAATGCTCGGGGAAAGGACCATCGGCCAGACCCGGACCATAAATGTTCGCCACACCGTCCGGTTTCATGATGAATGGCGGCCGACCGGAACCGGGATTACCCACTCCGTCCGGAACGTCACCTGTCCATTTTGCACCGTCCCACTTGATCACGGCCCGGGACGGATCCCAGGGTTTGCCTTCCGGATTAACCGAAGCGCCATTGTAAATAATGCGTCGGTTGACCGGCCACGACCAGCACCATTCGGGATACAGACCCAATCCGGTAGGATCGGCCTGACCGCGACGCATGGCCATATTACCCTTATCCGTGATAGAATTACAATAGAGCCAGTTGCCGGAAGAAGTGGAACCGTCATCCTGCAACCAGGCAAATGAGGGCACCAGATCGCCCTTTTTAAACTCCTTGAATTCACCTTTTTTGCCCGCAACCTCCACTTTCTTGTCCTCAAGGAAGAAACCGTTGATCTCGGCTGCAACTTTGCGGGGGTCGTAATGAAACTGTTTGCCGACCATCTTGCCGTAGGGCCATGTCAGTTGAATAATGGCTTCCTTGTGCGGACCGCCCTTCTTTTCATAGAGTTCTTTAATTTTGAAGAACAATTCACTCATGATGTCGCCGTCCGGTCGAGCATCGCCCACAGGGTTAACAGCTTTATAGCGCCACTGCATCAAACGGCCGCTGTTGGAGATACTGCCTTCTTTTTCAACGGACGCCGCGCAGGGCAGCATGAAGACTTCCGTCTTGATCTTGGTCGGATCCATACCGGGTCCACGCCAGAAGGAACCTGTTTCGTTGTCGAACAGGTTGACATTGACCATCCAGTCCAGCTTGGCCAGTGCCTGACGCGTCTTGTTGGAGTGAGCGCCGGAACAGGCGGGGTTCATGCCCCAGGCAAAGAAGCCCGTAAACTTTTCTTTGTACATCTGATCGAAGAGCACCAGCCATGAATAATTAGCGCCGTCATCGATTTTCGGCATCAACTGGTAGGCCTCTTCAATACTTACATTGGTGCCGTACATGGAACGCAGGAAACTGGCCGAATATTTAGGAAAGTTTTTCCACCAGTTAAGGGAATCTTTTTCCTTGGTTTTCGGCGTCTTCTTTTCGTTGTAAGCCGCAAGCGTCGGAAGTGATGCCAGGGGCGTACCCAGATAACCAGGCAGGATATGGAAAAGCAAAGCGTGGTCGGTGGAACCCTGAACATTGCCCTCGCCTCTCATGGCCGCGACGCCGCCACCCGCGATGCCCATATTGCCTAAAAGCAGCTGGATCATCGCCATCGTGCGGATATTCTGCACGCCGACGGTATGCTGCGTCCAGCCCATCGCGTAGAGTTCCACGCCGGCTCTATCTGCTTTCCCGGTTGATCCGTAGAGTTTGTAAATTTCAATCAGTTTATCTATTGGCGTGCCCGTAATCTTACTGACTATTTCCGGCGCGTAACGGGAATAATGCTTTTTCAAAAGCTGGAAGACACAGTTGGGATCTGTCAGATTCTTGTCTTTCAGGATAACACCGTCGGCACCGGTTTGATAAGCCCATGTGCCCTTGTCATACTTACCGTCCGTCAGACCGGAAAACACACCCTTGTTTTGTCCCGGCATCTTTAAAGCCGGATTAACCAGGAAGGTTGCGTTGGTGTAATTTTTGACATACTCTTCAAGATACAGCTTATTGTCGAGGATGTATTTGATCATACCGCCCAGGAAAGCGATATCGGTCCCTGAACGAAGCGGGGCATACAGATGCGCTTTCGCCGCAGACTGCGTGAAGCGCGGATCCACGCAAATGATCTTCGCGCCTCGTTTGTCAACAGCTTCCTGTATCCATTTCCAGGAAACCGGATGATTGGAAGCAGGATTGCTTCCCATGATTAAAAGTACATCACTGTTTTTAAAATCGATCCAGTGATTGGTCATTGCGCCGCGTCCGAACGACTCTGCCAGAGCCGCTACAGTTGGACTGTGTCAGATACGGGCCTGATGTTCAATATAAACAAGGCCCAACCCCCTTAAGAATTTTTGGTACGTAAAGCATTCTTCATTGTCCATCGCAGCGGAGCCAACTGAAGCAATACCATCAGTGCGGTTGACAACTTCACCCTTATCATTGGTTATTTTGAAGCTGGCGTCACGGCTTTTCTTCACATTTTCCGCGATCTTCTCAAACGCCCATTCCCACTCGACTTCCTTCCATTCGGTGGCGAAAGGTGCGCGATAAAGCGGCTTGCCCAGACGATTTTCATTGACGGCCATCTGATAGATTGAACCGCCTTTACTGCACAGAGCACCCTTGTTGATGGGGCTGTCCGGATCCCCCTCCGTGTTGATGACTTTCCCGTCGCGTACGGATACGATGATGCTGCATCCTACCGAACAGTAAGGACAAACGGTGGTGGTTTCTTTGGCATATTTGATTTTCAGCTCTTTGGCATGGACGGATGTAGGCGCAAGGCTGATGCCTAACCCGCTCACAGCCGCGACAGCACCCGAAATCTTCAAGAAACCTCTTCTGCTGACGTTCATGAATTCCTTCTCCTTTCTCAGAATTTCAAAATATTCTTTTCATGCCCCGCAATCTAAAACCTGCATGTGTTTCCATTTAGCCATCATTTTCAGGGAAAAGCTCTCTGGAAAAACCAAGGCAAAAGAGCATGACATTTTCTTGAAAACATCTCTTAATGCGCGTTGCTTTATATATTCAATGGCAGGTGTTGTCAATGTAAAATTATGAGTATTTTCGAAATGTTATGTCATTTATGACATAACATTTCGAAGCAGATATACTGCGGTTTATTTATGGTTAACATCTGGGGAATTTTGATTGATCACCCTGCAATGCTTCAATGCATGGGTAAGTGATTTCTGAGACAGGGGCTGACCTCATAGAAAGTCTGATATAACCAACACTTGCATATGTCTCCATATTTTTTACGAAATACCACCTGTTGTGTTGTCCTTGAGGGAAAAACACTATATGTTGATTTATTGCTTGATTTTTCTTTTACGATATGCTAGTAAAAAAACACGAACCGGTTGTCTGACAGACCACCTGAAGGTGGTTGTATATACTGAGTAAGGATGATCAGCAACGGAACGGGGCCGTCACCGATGGCAAAACTTCTCCGGGCGCGATCTGAAAAAACGGAATCACACTGATCGCAACTAAAGAGCCGTTGGCAACGGTTGCAGGAGTTAACAAAAATTTAAACCTTTCAGAAAAGGCGGATCGGTTTCGATCCGCCTTTTTTTTGCAGTATATTGCATTCATTCATTTTTTATGTATCCGGATTTTTACCGATTGATCGATTGAATATCAGATTAATAAAATGAAGATACGGCCTCAGCGCGGGCGTACCACCTCCTTCTGAAACAATTTGCAAAACCCGCGCCGAATCTTTGACAACGGCTCCCCCCAGATGAGTAATGCACGTATCGTGAAAAATCTCAGGCATAAGCGGAGTGGATGGACCCATTAGTGCGACCAGGCGTGGTGAACCAAGCAGGTTCATCATTTCCTCAAATGTCTGATTCAAAAGCGTCGTAGCGGTAATGATCGCGATATCACATTCCTTGAGTGTCTTTTGCCTGTCGTCCGGCGATAGGATTTCCAGACGTTCAGGGTTTTTCTCGATCACCGTCAGAATCGCGCCCGTTGCTTCAATGCGCTTGACCAGCGGGGCAAAAAGACCGACCATAGCCACTTTCTCACCCGGTTGAAGATTAAAATATGTGGTGGCTTCCCGGTCCTCGGCCTGATCAAGAGACGCTTCAATCAGGGCATTGGCCACGGCCATGCCAATGGCGCGATGCAGACTGTTCGGAGCGTGAACAAGATAGCCCAGGATATCCGCCGCGTTTGCCCCCGCATACGTCCCGGCTTCCTTCAAAACCGTGCAACTCCGGGACAATCTGTCGGGCAGCACAGCGGCTATACCCGCGGCGCTGTTATCCAGTTTGACGCCCACGTAACTTAATCCCACGCGCAAATCCTCAATCCGCCGGTCTTTCGCGGTCTGCGCTAGCGACTCGTAAAGTCGATTTAAGATTGTGCCTGACTTGAACATGTTTTTCTTAAAATTCCTCCGGCATCAGTGAATCACCTTGACTTCTGTAAAAGGACTACCGCCCTGGCAGCTCCGGCACTTTTCACCATCTCGGGTGGGATAAGCTTCATGGCAATCGGGGCAGACGGCGACCGGACCCATTTTCTTGCGGCGAACCTTTGCGGGATCCACCTGAACGCGCTGGATGCCAAACAGTCCATGTCCCGCTTCCTTGATTTGCGCCAAAAGCAAACTGGAATCCTGATCCTTTTTTTTCTTTTTCTTGAGGTACCAGTCGTGGATTTCCGGCCACTGGTTGAGTTTACCGGTATCGAGATAAACCCGCACGCCCCTCCCGCCATATTTTTCGTAAAGCGTTATGGCAAATTTTCCAAAAGGCACAACAGAGAGCCAGCCGTTGCCGATCGTGCAGGGCGTCAGAATCTGGACAGCATCCGGCAGGCATACCGCGGTTTCGCAGACCGCATCAAATAATTCTCCTTCCGGCAGATGCTTCATGGCCAGATCAACCATAAAACCGCCGATCAGAAGGCCCGGCGCGAGAGTGCCGTGGAAAGACTTCACCAGATGAATATACTCTTCATAAGAATAGGTACAGATGTTCATTGATAATCTTGCTCCTTATCTGTCTTCTGAATCAAAACGCTATCTTTGTTTGCCCCGATTCACCGGGATTGCAGGCTTTCTCAGTGCAACTTTCCACTAATACACCAGCGACAAGCGCGGTTCGCGCGCACCTTTGGTCGGCGTTCCTTCACCGGGTTCCCGCGTGATGGTTCTTTGCATCCAGCCGTGATCAGCTTTTCCGTCAACGACCGGCAGGATTTCATCGGCCAGAAAGAGGGCCTCGTTAATGTCATGTGTCACGTAAACAATGGGACAGGATAACCGGCCCTTCAGGCTTTTGAGCTCTTCTCGCAAGCCACGCCGTGTCACCACGTCCAGCGCGGAAAACGGCTCATCAAGCAGAAGCAGACTGGGATGACGGGCCAACGCCTGGCAGATGGCGCAGCGCTGACGCTCACCACCGGACACCATGTGTGGTCTGCGTTTTTTCAGGTGGTCAATCCTGAAAAGCTCAAAAAGCGCGTGAACTTCTTTCTTATCCACAGCGGCAAACGCCGCGTTATCGAATAAATTAAGATGCGGAAAAAGGCTGTAGTCCTGAAAAACATAACCCAAGCGGCGTTTCTGAGGCTTCACATTGATGCGCCTCAGAGAATCGAACCAAATGTCATTGCCAAAGCACAGACTGCCCTCGTCCGGTTTTTCAAGCCCGGCAAGCATGCGGATGATTGTCGTCTTTCCGCCGCCGGATGGACCAATCAACACCATCATCTTTCCGCTTCGACATTCAAGGGAAATGTCCACATCAAAGTACCTGAGCTTTTTTCTGAAAGAGGCGGATATGGTCATGCGCGGGAACCATCACTAAGCTTGTTGATCAGCAACAAAAAGGCATAGCTGATGGGGATGAAGCTCAATGCAATCAAACCTGCTGCATGATAATTCATCATTTCTACCGCTTCATAAATGGCAATGGATGCCACCTTGGTTTCCCCGGGAATGCTGCCGCCGACCATCAGCAATACGCCGAACGCGCCTATGGAATGCAAAAAAACCAGAATGGAGGCCGCGGCAATGCCGCCAAGAGAATTTGGGATGATTACACGCAGAAAAGTCGCGCGTTTCGACAGGCCCAGGATGTAGGCATTTTCCAGGAGACGCCGGTCGATTTTGGCAAAGGCGGCTTTCATCGGCTGGATGGCAAATGGAATGGAATAAATGATCGATGCAGTGGCAATTCCAATAAAAGTGAACAAAAGCGATCCGCCGGTGAGTTTTTCCCACAAAGAGCCAACCCATCCTTTTGGACCCATCAGAATGATCAGATAAAAACCGATTACCGTCGGCGGCAGGGCCATCGGCAGATAGATCAGCGCCTCCACAAACGACTTTCCCGGAAAGCGGGTATAGGCCAAAAAGTAAGAAATGGGTGAAGCCAGCACCATCAACACAGCAGTTGTCACCAGTGCCAGTTTTAACGTCACGTACAGCGCGAGATAATCCATTTAATGATACCCGTACTTCTGCTTGATTTTTAAGGCATGCCCGGAAAGAAGATAACCCGCAAATAACTCCGCACCCTTTTTATTTTTTGCATTTTTAGCGACGCAGGCGGCCTGGACAACGTCCGGTGCCTCCGGCACCGTATAGAAGCAGCCTTTTAGTCCTTCGGGATTGACGGAAGCGGAAAGCGCGCAAAACCCCGCATCCACCGAAGCCGTTGAAGCGTATTGAAAGGACTGGGCGACGCTTTGCGCGATCACCATTTTATCCTGCAGGTTATCCCATAGTTTTGATTTGATCAGCGCCGCTTTTGCCGCTGTCCCGTAGGGCGCTGTTAGAGGATTGGCTATGGAAATTTTTTTAATCCTGCCGGTTTTCAGCGCCTCATGCCAGGTTGGCGCCTTGCAGAATTGTTTGTCTGCCGACCATAAAATCACTTTTCCGCGGGCATAAATGAAGCTGCCTTCCGTCCAGCCTTCCTTCTGTAAAATATCCGGCCTCTCAAGATCCGCGGATAAAAACACATCGTAAGGTGCGCCATTTTTAATCTGGCTGTACAGATTGCCGGTCGATGAAAATGTTCCCTCTGCTTTTACGCCTGTTTTCTTTTCGAAGTCCGCCGCGATTTCCTTGAAGGCTGAAATGAAGTTTGCCGCCACAGCAACGGATATTTTTTCCTGGGCAGCAACGGAAAAGGGACTCATCAAAATTATCATCATTAAAGCAATGGCTAGTCGCTTATTTTTCATTGAAATTTCCTTGAAGATGCTTTTCTGTGTTATAAATAACATATAATCCTACAAAAAACATCCCGCACTTGCAGCGGGATGCTTTTCTCCCTATGTGAGCCTGTCAATCCGCACCGCACAGGCTTTATACTCCGCGGTCTGTGTCACCGGATCATAGACCGGATTGGTCAGCCAGTTGGCACAGGCTTCGCGGAAGTGAAAAGCCATCCAGACCAGACCTTCCGGAACCTGACGGGTAACACGCGCCTTCACCTTAACTTCGCCACGTCTGGATTTTACAAGGATCATCTCTCCGTCAGCTATGCCTTTTGCCATGGCATCCTGTACGGAAATGTCGGCTGTCTCTTCGCCGAGCAGATCATTGATACCCTGAGATCGGCCGGTCTGCGTTCTTGTATGGTAATGGTATAAACGACGCCCCGTGGAAAGAACAAATGGATATTCCTTGTCCGGAACCTCGGCAGGGGGCGTCCAGTCAATGGCTTTGAGAACACCCAGGCCACAGGTGAATTTCCCGTCCTTGTGCAAGGTCGGGGTACCCGGATGGTCCTCGCTGGGAGCCGGCCACTGGATGCCGTCATTTTCCAACCGGGCATATTTAATACCGGCCATCGACGGCGCCAAAATGGAAATTTCATTGTCCCAGATTTCCTGGGCACTGTTTGATGCCCACTCGTGTCCCATCCGCTTCGCTATCTCCTTGAAGATCCACCAGTTGGGCTTCGCCTGGCCCGGCGGAACGCTGGCGGTGCGGACGCGGTTGACCCTTCGTTCTGAACTGCTGAATGTACCGTCATTTTCACTCCAGGCCGCTGCAGGCAGGATCACATGGGCAAATCGTGTTGTTTCCGTCGGGAAAATGTCCTGACAGACCAGAAACTCCGCCGATTGCAGTTCATGTTCAACATGATGAATGTCCGGCTCGGTGTTGGCAAGATTCTCGCCGAAAACGTAAAAGGCTTTGACTTTTCCGGTAGTCAGATTTTTCATCATCGTGGGCATCATCATACCGGGTTTTTCGGGAAGCGACTGTACATTCCATGCTTGCATGAACTTCTCCCTCACTTGCGCATTGTCCACGCGCTGATAACCGGGGAAAACATTGGGCAGTGCACCCATATCGCAGGCGCCCTGAACGTTGTTCTGTCCGCGCAGAGGATTGACGCCACCACATTCAAATCCGACATTGCCCAAAAGCATCTGGAGATTGGCGCAACTCATCACGTTGTTCACACCGCACGTATGCTCTGTGATTCCCAAAGTGTACATCAGCATCGCCGGTTTCACGGAAGCCAGACGGCGAGCTACTTCCCTGATCGTATCTACTGAAACACCGCTGATTTCGGCGGCCCGTTCGGGCGGATACTCCATGACTTTCTTTTTAATCTCTTCAAAACCAACCGTACAGGACTCCACATATTTTTTATCGTAAAGATTTTCAGTGATAAGCACATTCATCAAGCCGTTGATAAAGGCTACGTCTGAACCAACCTTGATGGGAACGTGAAGATGCGCAAAGTCTACCATATCCGTGCGGCGGGGATCGATGACAATAAGCTGTGCACCGCCAAGCACAGCATCTTTGACAAAGGTCGAGGCAACGGGATGCGCCTCGCTCATATTTGTACCGACCATTAAAATCATCTTGGCTTTTATGAAATCACCAAAAGAATTTGTCATTGCGCCTGAACCAAATGAAGTCGCCAGACCGGCGACTGTTGGAGCGTGTCAGGTACGCGCGCAGTGATCGATGTTGTTGGTACCAATCACCGCGCGGAAAAGTTTTTGCATTTGATAGGAATCTTCGTTAATGCTGCGGGCACAACTGACACCAGCAATAGCGTCCGGCCCGTCATTTTTGATAATCTCCTTGAATTTGGAAGCCACCAGATCCAGTGCCTCATCCCAGGAAGCCTCGCGAAATTCGCCATCCTCTTTACGAATCAAAGGTGTCTTGAGCCTGTCTTCGGAGTAAATGAAGTCATAGGCAAAACGACCCTTCACGCACAACCGGCCTTTGTTCGGTTCGGCATCCTCAACAGCCGTTACTTTGATAATTTTGCCGTCTTTAACATGCAGCCACTGCTGGCATCCGACACCGCAATAGGGACATGTTGTACGGATTTTCGTAACTTCCCAGGGACGTCCCAACCCTTTGGCCTTCTTTTCCGTTAAAGCGCCAACCGGACAAACTTCCACGCACTGTCCGCAGAAGACGCATTCACTTTCATGATAGGGCAGGTCGCCGCCGGTGACGATTTTGCTTTTCGCGCTGCGATAGCCCTGCGAAATAGCCCGGTTTACAACCAGTTCATTACAGGCCTGTACACAACGTCCGCAAAGAATACAGCGGCTGAAATCACGGATGATAAAGGGATTTTCATCTTCCGTCGGATAAATATCACTGATTTCTTTTTCCGGAAACTGCAGTTTGGTAATTTTATAATAATAGGCCAGATCCTGCAGGCGACAGTTGCCGTTTGCTTCGCACATCAGACAGTTATGATGACCGGAAGCCAGCATAAACTCAACGATCATTTTCCGGGAACGATGGACCAATTCCGTGTCGGTAAAAACCTCCATTCCGGCAGTCACCGGCGTCGAACAGGAAGCCATGAGTGATCGTGCCCCCTTGACTTCAACACAGCATACGCGGCAAGCGCCGGTAGGCGCCGCACCTTTCAGGTAACATAATGTGGGAATCTCAATACCGCCGTTTCGCGCCGCATCCAGAATCATTTGACCTGGTTTAAAGGGCGTCTCTTTTCCGTTTAAAAAAAATGTGTCGCTCATACTTGTTTCTCCTGTAAATCATCAATGACATTAATGACATATGCCATATATGGCATATTCAGCAACTGTTTTCATACAAAACTATTCCCATCCTGTCAACGCGCAAAAACAGTTTGAGCATAATATCGGCCAAATGATATTGGAATCATTGATCATATTTTTCATCTCAAAACATTCCACGCGCAGGGAACCATCGATCCATAGCCTTTTTCCTGCATGATCATGTCCAGATGCACCAGAGAGATCGCGGAAATGTCCATGT
>JAQVLL010000440.1 GCA_028704195.1 Smithellaceae bacterium | reverse complement strand
GATGATATTGATCGATATTTCCTACCAGTACCAAATCTATGATGCCGGTATCCTTTCCCTCGGCATAATCATCAATAATATAGGCCTTTTGCAGGTCTCCCAATCTTGTGATAATGCTTTCGATGACTTGGTGCAGCCCCATGACCTTGCTGACCATTGATCTCAATTCCGGGAAAAGGGGATGTTCTCTGTTTGCCGTGTAATAGACGTTGCGTCCTTCTTTTTCAGATGTGAGGAGTTTTGTTTTTGTGAGCTGGTTCAGTTCCTCACGGACGGCATTTGTGGAAAGGTCCAGGTCTTTCGACAGTTCTCGCAGATAGGCTTTTGTTCCGGGATTAAAGAAAAAGCGGACTAGTAGATTGATTCTGGTTTTTGAGGTTATAAGCCCTGCAAAAAAGTCATTCATTTATGCACCATTATGAGTAGTTAATCTACTCATAACACAGGCAGAAAAAAAGTCAAGTGCTTTTTTATTCGCGATTTTCACTGCGTTCGTAGCGCAATTGAGCGACTTGCTCAGAAACAAGCCCTACCATAAAGATAAGAACAGACATTGTGATTAGTATGGCTGATGTGGGTCCATAGCGGCCGTCCAGGAAGACAACTTTAAAAAGGCCGTAACCCAGGCCTAAAAGAAAAACGACGGCACTGACAGGCAGGAAAACACGCATAGGTGAAAAAAGTGTAGCAATTTTGAGGATAATCAACAAGAAGCGCGAGCCATCCCGAAAGAGCTTGATCTTGCTTTTTCCCTTGCGACGGCTTGTTCGAATGGGAATATATGTCAAGCTGAACCCGGAGCGCAGAATGGCCATCGTGATGGTTGTCGGATAAGAAAAAGTGTTCGGCAGCAGCGGTAGAAACTGGCGGGCGATAGACGCTTTAATGGCTCGAAAGCCGGAAGTCAGGTCCTGTATTCGCCGCTTGCAGATGTAGGAAGCAAAAAGATTATAGAGACCGTTTGCAAAATTACGATGCAGATGCGATTCTGAATCACCGGTTCTCGCTCCTACCACCATGTCGTAACATCCTATATTTTCCAATAATTTAGGAATGTCTGCCGGATCGTGCTGCCCGTCACCATCCATTGTTACAAGAATTTTTCCTTTTGACTGACGAATGCCGGTTTTAATCGCTGCGCCGTTTCCGATATTGTAGGGGTGAGAGACAACTCTGGCTCCCGCACTCACAGCCCGACTGGCCGTTTCATCTTTTGAGCCGTCATCGATGACAAGGATTTCATAGGGGCGACGCGTTTGATCCATAGTTGTTCGAACCTCCTGAATCACGGAGGCAATGATTTCGGCTTCCTGATAGACTGGTATAAGAATGGTAATCTCGGGTTTGATATTCATCATTTATTTCCTAATGTCTTTGGTCGAAAAGGTTGCTTAACGTTTATTTTTTTGAATCAAACGATGACCACTAAACACATATATTCCCCAACTCGTTGGCAAATACTATTTTTATCACCATTTGTCCAAAATTATTTGTCATAATAGCTGGTCACTCGTCATTATAACATATTTAATTTAATGTAAAATTATCCTGTCCTTACCTTGGTGAATTTTTTTGTCCTTTTGATCATCAAAATTATAACAGGGCGTTATGATTTGCCTTGACATCAAGCATTGTTTGGTTTAATACTCACATTGACTTTTGGTCAGTAATTGACCCGGATATACTAGGGTGGCTGAAAAATTATCCCTCAGGGAATATGGTAATTGAAGTAAATCTGAAACAGAAGCAGTCTTGGGTTTAGATTTTTATCATCTGAGATCAATACGTTAGAAAATCAGATTTACCTGAGTCCCCGGAAAAGCATCCTGTTTTTTCACGGCAGGCGTTTTTCCCTGAGTGTCAGAAATTGAATCCCGGAATGGTCTGTAAGGGAGAATCAATTTCCATCGTTGCCTTTTTTGACTTCTTTGATTATTGTGGAAAGAGAGCTACGGAATGTCTCAAGTTATTACTGCCATATTTTCCGATGCATGGATTCATGTTTGGAAACCAGCAGCAATAGTAAAAAAAATATTAAATGTTATTGATCTCACGTTTTTCTCATCGCAAGTTACATTTTTGATCAACACAACATCATTGAAACAGACAAAACAACTCGTTGCCGCGTTTCATGGGGCGATGTGTTTATCGTTTCCGGAAATCAGATTTAGAAGGGATGTGATCGGCTCACTATCGTAAATCAATGAACCGGTGATGCAGCGGTTCATTAAAAATTGTATGAAGGATATAGATTTAATGTAGGCGCAGCTTGGCCTCAAACAATTTATGGACCGTAAACCAAATTGGCGGTTCATAAGACAAAGACGAAGGAGGAGAATAATGTCATTTAAGATCAAAAAAGCGGCTGTTTTAGGTGCGGGAGTCATGGGTGCGGGCATCGCGGCTCATCTGACCAATGCCGGTATCGAGTGCTACCTGCTCGATATCATCCCATTCGAACTGACAGATGCTGACAAGAAGGCAGGCCTGACGGAAAAAAGTCCTGCATG
>JAQVLL010000439.1 GCA_028704195.1 Smithellaceae bacterium | reverse complement strand
CGTCTTCCTTGATGCGTTTTTTCGGAATAATAAAGAGCGAAATACCTTTAATGCCGGGAGGCGCGTCTTTGATTCTGACCAACGCCAGATGAATGACATTGTCGGTTCCGTCATGATCGCCTGCGGAGATGAAAAGTTTCTGACCCTTTATCTTGTAGTATCCCTGATCTGTCGGCGTCGCCGTTGTGGTAAGATCGGTGAGCGAACTGCCCGCCTGCGGCTCGGTAAGCGCCATCGTCCCCTGCCATTCGCCCGCAATCATTTTAGGCAGGTAGGTGTCTTTCATTTCCTGTGTTCCGTACGTAACAATCAAACCGGCCGCGCCGTGTGTCAGGCCGTGATAGACGGCTGCGGAGTAGTTTGCCGCGCCAAAAATGGCCGTCGGCAGAAAAACACCGATGGTAAACGGAAGCTGCTGACCACCCGCATCATAGGGAAAAGTCGACGCAATCCATCCGCCCGAACCCGCCTCACGCATGATGTCGCGGACCCTGGGATGCACCCTGACCTCGCCTTTCACATACTCAGGCGCCTTGCGGTCCATTTCCTCAAAAAGAGGCTTGAAGAGATCTTTGCCCATCCTCATCGCCGTATCCATAATCATGTCGAATACCTCCCGACTGTGGTCGGCATAGCGGGGATACTTGAGCAATGCTTCAGTATCGTTCAGTTCGTACAATAAAAACTTTAAATTTCTTTCGCTGATAAATTTTTCTGCCATATTATTTTCCTCGCTTCTAAATGATTGACGTCCGTGCCTTAAGACAAGGACTCCCGGGTTGATTGGAATCGTTATCATACCGGTGGGGTCACGTCAAGAACCTTATAACGCTCGTTGTAAAAAAGTAATGAACCGTTTCGGGGCAACGACGGCTTTGGCAATTGCTTTTTACGTTCCACAATCTTTCGTGATTATGGATTGCCGATGAATTCGGCAATCAAAGCGTTCACCTGATCCGCCTCTTCATGCTGTATCCAGTGTGAAGCGTCAGGGAACGTGATGAGTCTGCCCTGTTTGCAGAAAGCCATGCTCTCGTAAGCCATTTCGGAAAGCAACGCAACATCTTTCATGCCCCAGATCAGTATCATGGGCATGATCACGTCAAAACTTTTCGGCAGCTCCTGCTGCGTTTGAATCATCGCGCGATACCAGTTCACCATCGCCGAAAATGCTCCCGGTTGCATGAAAGCTTTTCTGTATTCCTCAAGTTCTTCCGGCTGAAATGCCCCTGGTCGGCTTGTGGCGGACAAAAGGTTTACCGGCCAGGCATAGTTATTGAACGAAGCAAATTTTTCAACCGCGCCCGGCAGCTGAAAATAAAAAATATACCAGCTTTTCTGCATCTGCCTCGTATTGGTAAACAGGGTTCTGGCCATTATTTTCGGGTGGGGCACGTTCAGAATAACCAGTTTTGCTATCCGGTCGGGATATTTCAGCGCGACCCACCAGGACACGGAAGCCCCCCAGTCATGTCCGACCAGAAAAATCCGTTCACGCTGGTAAGCGTCGAGCAGGCCGACAATGTCTTTGGCCAGTTCATCAATTTTATAGGCTTCAATTCCCTGCGGTTTGTCGCTCAGGTTATATCCCCGCTGATCGGGGGCAACAACCAGATAACCTTTCTTTGCGAAATACGAAATCTGTTTTCGCCAGGCATACCAGAACTCAGGAAAACCATGGAGAAAAAGAAGCATCGGACCATCAGCAGGCCCAGCTTCCATCACATGAAGTTTTATCCCGTTGGTCTCAATAAAACGATCACGTAAGTCCATCATATCTCCCTCACACAGGTTAATAGGCTGTAGCCTGTCAGGCTATAAGCCTCATTTGTCGGGCGCAAAACGCCCATCATCTTAACCTACAGTCTAACAGCCTACAGTCTCTATACCTTCTTTAAATGTCCCAGGCAGCCTTCGCCCCTTCCGTCGTCGCTTCAATAATCCGTCGGGGCGCGGCGGCATCACCGATAATGAAATGGCGAATGCCTTTTTTTGCCAGCATGTCTTTCAGGGTATTGCGCGGTGTCACACCGACGGCAATGATAACCTGATTGACAGGCTCCAGCTTACGGTCTTCCTCTTTCCTGGTGACAACAACCGATCCTTCTTCAATCTTTTTAACGGTTGTGCCGAACATCAGCCTGACTCCCGCCAGCCGGAGACGCTTGTGCAGCATGTAGCCGTGTGCGGCCAGGGGCAGAACAGGGGAAGAGGGCAGCATTTCTACCAGTGTAATATCCTTGACGCCTTTTTCGCGCAGGAAGTCAGCCGTTTCCATTCCCACTAAGCCCCCGCCGATCACGACGACGTGATCAACGGGTTTTACCGTACTGTCCAGAATCTGCCAGGCGTCGCAAACAATGGACGCATTGATGCCTTCTGCCGGGCAGGTGGATTTTCCGGCCCCGATGGCCAGAACAACGGCATCGGGCTTACCGCCTTCAATCATCGCCTCCGTGACTTCTGTATTCGTTTTAATCGTCACTCCTTTTTTCATGCATGTTGCCGTAAGGGGTTTAATGTACCTGTCATAGATGTCTTTGT
>JAQVLL010000438.1 GCA_028704195.1 Smithellaceae bacterium | reverse complement strand
CCTAGATGCGATGTAAAGATCGAGCCCCAGTGCCGTTAGAGCCTGCAGGACTTTTCCCATCTGCACCGTCGCTTTTCCGTTTTCCAGATCGGATAGAAATCTGTACCCGACACCGCATAAAGCCGCTGCATCGGCCAGAGTCAGTCCGTCTTCCCTGCGTTTTTTTCTGACGGCCACACCGATATCCGCCACAGTGGCTGCTTTGTTATTCATCATTTTCCTCCTGCTTCATTACCGCTCGGGAATAATAACCGGTCAAGTCGATTTCGTCAAGAAATATATTACCGATAGGGAATATTTGACAGGAAATATGTCTCATTGCAGACAAATATTACCGTTAGGGAATTAAATATGTCAGGAAAATCCAGAAAGACCCGGAAGGAAAGTTCCCTCCGGGTCTTTCTTATCAACAACAAATAGAATTTTAGGTGGTTAGCGAAAAGCCTGCTCTGGCCAGAAACATTTGTGGAAGCTCTAACGGTAGTTACACCAGTCAACACAGCGGCGCTCCTGTTCCTTCGCCTGTCTCTCACAACGTCGCTGGTATCCGGGCCTTGAGTGTTCTCTGCATCCCGCCATAGCGGCCTGAAAATCATCACGACATTGATCTATGCACTGGCCGCGATGACCAGGAGGCGGCGGCGGTGGTGGCGGCGGGCCGGGCTCATGATAACCGCGATCCGGGGATGGATGCTGACCGGGATGTACTACTTTGAAACGACTACGGGCTGAAACCAAATATCCGCCGGTTCTGTAATTATAATAGGCCCGCGCCTCATATCTACCCGGTCGTGGAGATCTGAACGTCAGCACACCCTGCCGCACTCCCTCGGGCATATATTTATAGTCTCCGGCTTCAGTATCCGGTGCGCCTTCCGGTACGATACATATCCAATCACTTGAATAGCCCGGTGCATTATAAAAACGCACCCGGATATCCTCGCCCTGATAGATGCGACTGTCCGTTTCGATCCACGGCTGGCCATTTGAAGCCAATGCCGTCTGGCAGCAAAAAGCCAATATGATCAAAATAATTAACGCAGGAATTGACCGCTTTTTGAGACTGGTTTTCGTCATCATTATTACCCTCCTTTTTTAAATAATCTCGACAAGAATATATTATACATTACCCATCGCCAATTTTCTAAGAACTGATCACTCGTTTCCTTTTACAAACCGGATCCCTTTTCACAAAGCAGAATACTTGAAACCATTTATCAAGGGAACATCCGCTTTGTTCATATTATAATACCGTACCCGGCATTTTCATAACACTTTCTTTTTTTATCGGAATAATCACCGCAAGATGATATTTAAAAGCATCGGTCATTATTTATCAGTTTTCTTCGCAGCTTTTGGTGCGGCGCTGACATTCCGGGAAAGAAAAGAATGCACCATTTTCTTGAGGTTTTCATGATCACAAAAGAATGTAAAGTGCCCACACGCCCCTTTCAGTTTGAGAATGTCCGCGTGAATGAGACATGCAAAAGTTCTTGCCTCTTTTATGCTCTGTATCTGATCCTGTTCAGCGCTGATGACGAGGCATTTTGCCCGGACTGCCTCCGCCGCCTTTACACGGGAACCGCCAAATTTTTTCAGAATATCATGATTCATAATGGCCCGAACCTGTGATACCCAGTTGGTCGCATCATACAGGACAAATTTTTCCTGTTCACCGGCCAGAAAAGCTGAAAAACCGGAGGGGCTGGTATGTTCCGTCCGGTAATCACGCGTCCAGACCTGCATGACGTGAAGAGGGGTCAGTGCCTTCATGGCCTCCCGGCTTCCCTTGCACTCTGCAATGTTCTCGAGTATGCACAGCTGCGCAGACCAGAAGAGCATTTCATAGGACGTCGTCCAGGGACTTCCGAGAATTGGAATACACAGATCCATAAATGCGGGATAGGAAACCAGCCACTCAAATGCCTGCATGCTTCCCATAGAAATTCCCGCCACGGCATAAACATGATGAATATTCATCTTTTCAGTCAGCAAAAGGTGCTGGGCCCGGACCATATCACGGACACTGAAATGCGGAAAGTCTTTCCCCGACTGGTGCTGGCTGTTGGACGGCGATGAAGAAACTCCATTCCCGAATGAATCCAAGGCAATGATGAAATATTTTGAGCTGTCAAACAGCTTGCCCGGCCCGATGAATCCTAAATCGACCAGTTCTTTCGATGTTCCGGCAAGCCAGGTTGGAACCAGGATGATATTGGACTTTTCGACATTCAGGTTTCCGACTGTAAGGTAGCCAAGACGGCAATCGCGAATGACGCTTCCATTGTCCAGCTGGAAATCACCGAGGTTTGCGTATTGGACGGAGTCGTTCGCCAGTGTATCGCTTCCTGCTAAAAAAACAATCGCTAAAAAAACAAATACATAAAAGCGGATTTCTTTGACATAGTGTGGCATTTCCATTCACTCTCCTTTGATTCTATGTCAACGGAATCAGGGATTCCCTTTCGCCGGAATACGCAATATGGATATCAGATCTTCTGCGCTCATTGGTTTATAGAAGTGGTAGCCCTGAATTTCAGAGCATGAA
>JAQVLL010000437.1 GCA_028704195.1 Smithellaceae bacterium | reverse complement strand
ACCGCCTGTGCGCAGAATGTCGCCTGGCAGAAGCGGGGTCTTCCTCCTGTTTGCGTTTCGGTGAATTTATCCCTTCGCCAGCTCCGCGACGAAAATCTGATTGAAGATGTCAAAGCGGCGCTCGAGGATTCCGGCATGGCGCCTCATCTGCTGGAGCTTGAAATTACCGAGAGCATGGTCATGCACAATCCTGCGCGTATGGTGGCGATCCTGACGCAAATCAAAGACATGGGGGTTCGTCTGGCAATTGATGATTTCGGCACCGGCTACTCATCACTTGCACATATAAGGCGTTTTCCGATTGACACCATCAAAGTTGATCGATCATTTATCCGCAATGTTCCGAAAGACTACGAGGATAAGGCGATTATTGAGGCGATCATCTCCATGGGCCAGACGCTCAGCCTGACCGTGGTTGCCGAAGGCGTGGAAACGCAGGAGCAGATGAACTATTTGAAAGAACATTCCTGTAACGAAATGCAGGGGTATTACTTCAGCAAGCCCGTTTCGGCCGATGAATTTGCCAATCTTTTGAAGGTGAATTTGTTCTTTTCGAAAACGTAGAACTGAAAATAATTGTCGGAAAAAGAAATTGCGGCAGAAAGTAAGGTCAACGCATTGCCGAGGGTTTTACATTAAATCAATTTACCGCGACCATCGCCTGTGTGGAGTCCAGCACGGGTCAAAATGTGTCGGGGATTCAGTCCGGTTGCCACATATAGTGCCCAGCGGCACGCGAAGGTGTGTACCCCTTGCGGGTACTGGTTCGGACGGTATTCTGCCGCCGTTCGTTCTCATCAACATTATACATTGCAAAAACGTCGCGGATTGAACGGGTTTCCGGCAACACATAGACGATGCCATTTGTCCCGGTAAATGCCGGGCGCACTATGTTCTTAAAAAACTTCACCGGAACATTGATGCAGCCATAGGAAATACGTTTATCATGCGGTGTCGGCGTGGCCAGGCGCTGCAGCCGGCGCTCTTCGGGTTTGTTCGTAACAACCGGATGAAGGGAGACGGCTGCGGTATAGTCTACCCAGAGAACATTTTTACCATGGTAATTGCGGCCTAAAGAGGCAATGAAACGGCCGGCCGGTGTAATGCGTTCTTCGGGGCGTATGTCCGACATTGCCCGTTTGCCTATATCGGGAACAGAGTCATCACCTCGTTCAAGACCCAGCAGGGCAAGGGCTGAACCGCGAAGTCTCCCTTCCGGATAGAACACAAAGACTTTGGCGTTTGTCTTGTCGATAATCACGAAAGGTAAATGGCGGTTGTCACCTGAATCGACAACCCAGTCTGCCACAAGCCGGACATCCTGAGACACGATCTCCCCTTCGAAGTTTGCCCGTCTGAAATGATCTGCCGCCAGGGGGTGCGAACCCTTATGATATGAAGCTACGGCCTGATAAACTAACTGATAACCTTCTTGCCCGGTTCCGCCGTGTGCATGGTCTCCATGCGCTGATGCAGATAATGACCTTTCCGTGTTTGATGATTGAGAAACGTTACCCGCCGCATTTAATTGCTGTGGTATAAAACAGCCCGCCAGCAAGCCCAGACAAAACGCCTTGAATATGATTGCCGCTATTGAGTGCATGTTTCCTGCTGAAAACTTTGCATACTGAAACGCCGTCAGAAAGGACGGCCCGATCCTTGTTGTGTTTTATCGTATCCTTGTAAGATCGGCAGGAAATCATGCCTGCCGATCTGCGCTCGCCACTCTTTTAATTACGATCATGTATAGGCGGACGTTCCGGTTCCACGTAGGGTTCGGGCGGAGCTGCTTCTTCCTCGATGGGTGCAATCTCTGCCGGTTCCTCCTCGTACCAGCAATCCCAGGATCCCAACCTGTAATGGAAATCCCCGACAGGCCTGCAAAAGGTAAACTCCACAGGATCCATAACAAGACGCTCTCCCACGACATCTACGCTGCGTGTGGGAAGGGAGAAGGGCAGGGCAAGAACAAATACTGCCGATCCGGCTACAATGGCGGCAATTCCACCCGGTCTCGCGAAAAATACGTCAGCAATGATATCAATGTCAGATGTCTCATAAGCGGAGACGGGCCCAGTGCTCAAGGCCATCATTAATACAACCAGAAACGCAGTCAGTTTCTTTTTCATCTACAAACCCTCCTTTTGGCAGGAAATTCGTTTTTTATTTGATTTATTATAGAAAACGGGGCGTTGTATGTCAAGGAAATCTTAATCAAAAAAATGATGCAAGGGCTCAGTGATCCATGGTTTTGATGGGCCGCGATTCTTCTGCCTGATTTCCATTGACAGGCAGAAGCCGCTTTTTTATATTCAACAAAAAAAGATCAGCGGTCAAATAAGATATCAGCAGTCTGGTCTCTGCGGGGCGGCTCGTGTAAATCAAAGCAGACGGTGGATGATTAACTGAGCATCTGAAAAACCTGAGCGGCAACCGGGAAAGGAAGTGCAATTATTCAGGCAGATCGTTTACAGGCGCTGGATGTTTTTCGCGGCCTTACCATTGCACTGATGATTCTTGTCAATACCCCCGGCAGCTGGTCGTGTGTGTTT
>JAQVLL010000436.1 GCA_028704195.1 Smithellaceae bacterium | reverse complement strand
GAAGGTCATGCTTGGCAAAAGGCCAATATATCCCCAGACGCATGTATTTGTCGCGGCACAGGTTATTAAAGGCGCACAGCTCCCAACGGTCAGCGGCACTGTCCAGGTTTTCACGGATGAAATCGCCGAGGCCCTTTATGTTGCCGGCCCTGTCTGTGGTTCCCGGAATGACCGGTGTGCGAATCCAGAGTATTTTGGGATAAAGATGTGTTTTTTTGAAGTGCGCCGCAAATGCCGCGTTGGCCAGAATTTTTTCATTACCGGTGCCGGTGAATGTTTTGTGTTTTTTCGAATCGATTTCTTTCAGATCATACAGCAGAACATCGACATAAGGCAAAAGTTCGGCAAGAACATTCTGGGGCACCTGTCCGCAGGTATCCAGCGCCGTTGCAATGCCCCTGCCTCTCAATTCTTTCAGGAGGCTCAGGCAGAAATCCTTCTGCATGGTGGGTTCTCCACCGGACAAAGTGACGCCGCCCCCGGACTGCTCAAAAAAGACTCTATCTTTGACAACTTCGGAGGCAAGATCAGGAACACTCCATTTTTTGCCCAGAAGTTCCATGGCGGTGGTCGGGCATTCCCCCGCGCATAAACCGCAGCCAGTACAGACCGCACGATTGATGGTGATGACTTCGGAGGTTTGCTCAATCGCTTTTTCAGGACAGGTGTCCACGCAGATACCGCAACCGATGCACCTGCTTTGTATCCACTGAATCTGGGGTTTGGCGCTGATGCTTTCCGGGTTGTGACACCAACTGCAACTGAGCGGACATCCCTTGAAGAAGATGGACGTTCGTATGCCCGGGCCGTCTTCGGTGGACATACGGATAATTTCCAGGATGGTCCCGTTTGGCATTTTTTTGTGTGTCATCCGTTGAAATCCTTAAAATTTATTGTGACTGACGCGTTCAATTACTTCATTTTGCAGTTCTCTGCCCACGGTGGTAAAGTAGGCATTATAACCGGTAATACGCACTAAAAGATGCCGATAGTCCTGCGGATGCGCCTGTGCGTCTTTGAGCATGCCGGGGTCCAGCATGTTGATTTGGAGGGCTGTTCCTCCGTTATGCGCGTATCCTTTCAGAAACGCCTTGAACTTTTCCTTGTGCGTCGGGTCGCGCAGAATGGATGGATTGAAGGTAATGGTATGACTGGCTCCGTTTGGCAGATCATTGAAATAATCCTGCCAGTACCCCTTGCCGTTTTGAGCTTTGCCGCCCAGTACTTTTCCCACCGAGTTTGCGTTTGACGTCGGGCCATTGATATCCGCCCCGTTGGACGGGCAGATGGCGTTGGACAGGAACTGCCCCTTTGTTCTTCCGTCGGCGCTGGCCGCCATAATATAGCCGTCGCCGGCCCAGTAGTTCCAGCTCAGCATGCCGGGCCGGAACCGGCGGCCTGTGGCTTTTGTCGCATGACGCCAGGTTTCATCGCACCACAGCTGCATGACCCTTCGGGCCAGTTCGTCTGCATCATCGTCGTCACGGCCGTATTTGGGGGCACGGTTTTTGGCCATGGCCTGAAGAACGTCGCATCCCTGCCAGTTGGCCGTAAGGGCGTCGGTCAATTCCCGCATAGTGCAGACGTTCCTGTCGAAGACCAGATATTTGACGGCAAGGAGCGAGTCTACCGTGGTCGCATACGTGACGGCTTCCAGTGTGGTAAAATTAATCCGGGCCCCTCCCTGCGTGACGTCTTTCCCTTTTTCCGCGCAGCCTGTAACCAGGCAGGAAAGATAAGGTGTGGGAAAGAAGCGGGCGCGGATAGATTCCGATATTTCATAGAGATCAACGCATTTTTGAATAATATATCGGGTCTGAATTTCATAAGCCCGCCAGAAGTCCTCCCATGCTTTAAATGACGATGCGTCCGGCGTGCGGGGACCGTCTTGTCCTACAGGTTCGGTTTTCCCCGTCATGGGATCGGTAAACGGCAGAAGGTCTTTACCACCCGTCAGCGTCAGTTCAACGGCTTTGAGCAGGTTGATGTTGTTGTCCACGGTGCCGGAACGGTCATTGCCGACCATCGTGTTTTCCAGGCAGCCGACGGGCGCATACTCATGAACATTGTCCCGGTTAATCAGATCTGTGAGACCGGTCTTTCTGGCTTCCAGCATCATGCCCGCCATGGACCGTTCGTCAAAGTTCAGCAAAAATGGCGCTCCCTGGCTGGATTCGATCATGTCCACGATTTTATCCAGAAGGGGTTCGGGGCTGTTTTGATGAAGGCGCACGTTGGGTTTGGGCTCCAAGATAGGCGACATTTCGTCGATCACTTCCAGAATGACGTAAGTCAGATCGTTGGTCATGTCAAGCCCCTTTGCCCCCAGACCGGAAAGCGTTATCAGCTGGCCGAAACCGGCGGTGATTCCCTGGTTGCCGTTGCGGATCATGGCGTCGTATGCCGTGTTGGCATGAATCCAGAAGCATTTCAGGATTTCCTTGGCCCATTCCCGATCCATGCCGTCGCGGATGGATTTTTCGTAGTAGGGGTAAAGGTATTGATTCACCCGGCCGAAAGAAACGCCTGCACCGGGATAATTTTCGTCCGTCATGACCAGCATGTGG
>JAQVLL010000043.1 GCA_028704195.1 Smithellaceae bacterium | reverse complement strand
CAAAGCTGGTATCTTCAACAATGCTGCACAGGTATGGAATCATTCTTTTTACTGGAAATGCCTGAAGCCGCAGGGGGGAGGAGCTCCCACGGGGGCTTTGGCTGACAAAATTAACGCCGCCTTTGGTAGTTATGATAAGTTTGCGGAAGAACTGAAGAATGCCGGTTTGGCGCAGTTTGGCAGCGGTTGGGCATGGCTGGTTCTGGATGGAAATGATTTAAAAATAACCAAAACGCCGAATGCCGATACCCCTTTGGTCCATGGACAGAAAGCTCTGCTCACAATAGATGTCTGGGAGCATGCTTACTATCTGGATTACCAGAACCGCCGTCCGGATTATCTGACGACCATGATCCAAAACCTGATTAACTGGGATTTTGTCAACTCCAATTTAGGATAAAATTCCTTCATCCCTTCGGTTTCGGTATCGAAGAAACAATAAAAAAGACGGGAACTTGTAAACAAGTTCCCGTCTTTTTTATAAGAAACATCTGCAGGATTACTAAATCTTCTTATCGACTCTGTCTTTGAGCTCTTTGCCTACTTTGAAGAAAGGTAGTTTTTTAGGCTCAACTTGAATTTTTGTGCCGGTTTTGGGGTTTCTGCCTGTGTAGGAACCATATTCTTTAACGACGAAGCTTCCGAATCCCCGGATTTCGATACGGCCGCCGTTTTGCAGCTCATCGGTAAAACCTTTAAAAACAAGATTTACAACGTCAATTGCTTTTTTCTCCGTTAAATTAAGCTTCTTACTTAAAGCTTCAATAAGACCGGACTTGTTCATAGAGCCTCCTTAAGACTATTAACAGGATGAATCGCCTGATATTGTGATGCTGATCACCTTGCACGTCGGGGACTATTATTTATTTTTCAACGATTGTCAAGAATATTTTTACCTTTTTTGACCATTGGAGTCATTTAGCAACTGACTGATTTCTCGGCTTGTCAAATGCCGCCACTGGCCTTCTTTGAGGCCCGTCAAAGTGATTTTACCGATGGATTCCCGCACCAGACGGGTGACCTGGCGGCCGGCGGCCTCGAAACCTCTTCGAATAACTCTGTTTTTTCCCTCACGCAGTGTGAGGCTGAGCCAGGTGCTTTTGTCATTGATCTTTTCAATCTTCAAATTTTCCGGTTTGAATGTCGTATCCGGCAGTTTGACGCCGTTGACGATTTTTTTGAATTCTTCTTTGCTTAAACGGCCGGAAATCTTGACCCGATAGTTTTTGGGGACATGAAAACGGGGATGTTGAATTTTTTGCGCAAAGTCTCCGTCATTAGTGAAAAGTAAAAGCCCTGACGAATCATAGTCAAGCCTGCCGATCGGGTAAACCCTTTCCGGAACCTCTTTGACCAGGTCTGCAACGGTTGGTCTTTTCTGCGGATCGGACATGGTTGTTACATATTCCGCCGGTTTATGCAGCGCGATGTAGCTGCGGGTAGTTTCCAGGGAAATGGTATTGCCGTCAACCCGGATGACGTCTTTCCGGGGATCGGCTTTGACGCCCAGTTCGGTTACAATTTCTCCATTGATGCTTACACGCCCCGATGTAATCAGCACCTCCGCATGACGTCGCGAATCAATGCCCGCTGCGGCGATAATCTTCTGAAGACGTTCTTTCATGGATCGATGTCATCCTCAGAAAACCTATCAGAAATTACTTGAGAAATCTGCTCCCCGATGGATTCCTGAGTAACGGTTTCCTGCCTGCCGGTGTCTTCCTCGGCAGTTTCGAGGTCAAGCATTCCCTGCTGTTCGGTAATTTCCGTAAGTTCCCTCATGGTCGGCAGATCCGCCAGTTCCCGAAGATTGAATACTTCCAGAAATTTCTTTGTGGTGCCATAGATGATCGGCTTTCCGGGAGCGTCCTTGCGTCCCATGATCCGGATCAGTTTCTTTTCCAGCAGGCCTTTGAGCGGCGCGCTGACATCTACCCCCCGAACGCTTTCGATTTCTGCTTTGACAATCGGCTGCCGGTAGGCAACGATCGCCAGCGTTTCGAGCGCTGCGGGAGAAAGGGATCCGGGCCTGTTGCCTTTGAGCTTTTTTATCCAGACAGCCATCTGGGGCCTTGTGCGAAACTGAAAACCGCCCGCGACCTCCTGTATGCTGATTCCGCTCTGGCGTTCTTCATATCCGGCAATCAATTTATCCAGAGCGTCTTTCACTTCCGTTTTATCCACACCGTTCAGAACGGCGCAGATTTTTTCCAGCGGCAGGGGAGATTCTGACGCAAGAATCAATGCTTCAATAACGGCTGATATATTATCCATTTAAGGCTCCACGGCCGGGAAGATTCGAATGACGCCGAACGCCGCTGTCTGATAAGCTTTGACCATCTTCAGCTTGATAAGCTCCAGCAGGGCTAGAAAGGTATAGACAATGCGGCGGCGGTCTTTTCGTTCTCCCAGCAACTCTTCAAAGGTGAGGTTTTTTTCGCGCATCAGGCGATCCATAACATCATTGATGATATCTGT
This sequence comes from Smithellaceae bacterium, assembly GCA_028704195.1. GTDB lineage: Bacteria > Desulfobacterota > Syntrophia > Syntrophales > Smithellaceae > UBA8904. The sequence continues at coordinate 8,003 of JAQVLL010000043.1, read as the reverse complement.
CAGCGACAATTTTTCCAGGTCAATCTCCAGAAGCTCTTTATTGTCCAGACGTGAAACAATATTGTGAAAGGCTTCAATCAGTTCAAAAATACTTGCTTCTATCAGTTCATCGTCATCCGCCCGCGAGTTGATCAACTCTTCCGGCAGGGCGGAGGATCGGACAAACACGTCCCTTTCGAGAAGAGGTCTTTGCCCCAGACTGGCGGCGGCCTCTTTAAAAGCCTGATACTCCAGCAGTTGGCGGACCAGTTCCGAGCGCGGATCCTCTTCCAGATCTTCTTCGGACGGCTCCTCCGGTAAGGGCAGCAGCATGCGGGACTTGATGTGAATCAGGGTGGAGGCCATGACCAGATACTCACCGGCCAGGTCCAGGTTCAGTGATTTGATCATCTGAATGTAGTTGAGATACTGCTGTGTGATGAGAGCGATGGGAATGTTGTAAATGTCGATCTCGTTCTTTTTTATCAGATATAACAGCAAATCCAGCGGACCTTCAAAAATGTCCAGCTTGATCGCGTAATCTGTCGAAAGTTCTTCATTCATAAAGAAATCAACCACCTCGCAGTAAGCCGTCGAGGTATGAAATCAACATTATTATATCGCAGCAAGCCGCAGAGAATTAACGTTTGCCCCGCGTGAGCGGGATTAAATTTTTATCGCTTCACGAACCTCTTCCATCGTCTGTCGGGCGATGGTTGAAGCCCTGCCGTTGCCGTCGGCGACCATATCATGAATTTCCTGCAAATGGTTCAGGTAATAATCCATGCGTTCGTGCACAGGCGCCATGGATTCCTCTATGCGGGCCGCCAGCATTTTTTTGCATTCAATGCATCCGATCCCGGCGACCCGGCAGGCCTGGTTGATTTCGGCCACGGTCTCCGCGGGCGAATATAATCCGTGAAATGTAAAGACATTGCAGATATCGGGATTTCCCGGATCTTTTTTTCTTATCCGCTGCGGATCGGTAAACATGGAAGCGACTTTCTGGTGGAGTTCCTTTCCGCGATCGGACAGGTAAATGGAATTGTCATAGGACTTGCTCATTTTCCGTCCGTCGGTGCCCAGCAGCTTCGGAACGCTGGTTAAAAGCGGTTCCGGTACGGGGAAGACTTCTTTATAAAGAAAATTGAAACGGCGTGCAATCTCGCGGGTCAATTCAACGTGCGGCAGCTGGTCCACGCCGACCGGCACTCCATAGGCCTTGTACATGATAATGTCGGCCGCCTGCAGGACGGGATAACCCAGAAAACCGAAAGTGGACAGGTCCCGGGAAGTCAGCTCCGCCTGCATTTCCTTGTAGGTCGGGTTGCGCTGCAGCCACGCCAGAGGGGTGATCATGGAAAGCAGCAGAAATAATTCGGCATGTTCCTTCACTGCCGATTGAACAAAGAGAGTGCTTTTTTTAGGGTCAAGACCGGCGGCCAGCCAGCTGATCACCATGTTCAGGGCATTATCCTTGATGCATTCCGTCGAGCTGTATTCACTGGTGATTGCGTGCCAGTCGGCCACGAAATAAAAACAGTCGTATTTTCCGCTTTCCTGCAACTCCACCCAGTTGCCCAGCGCGCCGTGCAAATTTCCCAGATGCAGAAGGCCGGTGGGTCTCATTCCGCTGAGAATTCTTTTTAGTGTCAAAACGAAAGCTCCTTGCCGCAGTTGAATAAATGCACCAGGGCCTCCGATTGTCAAATGAATAATGCGGAGGCCCTGGTTTTAATAAGACTTAAAAAAACTATTTAACTTTGTCGGCCAACGTCTTTCCGGCCTTGAATTTAACGACTTTCTTTGCGGGAATCTTAATCGCTTTACCCGTCTGCGGATTCCTGCCCTCGCGCGCTTTTCTTTTTACGACGGAGAAGGTGCCAAATCCAACTAACCCCAGTTTCCCGTTTTTTTTCAGTTCTTTGGTGACCGCCGTGACATATGCGTCCAGAGCATCGGATGCCGCCACTTTGGTAATCCCCGCCTCATCCGCCATGATTCCGATCAATTCTGCCTTCGTCATACCCTAACCCCCCTTTCATGAAAATAAACGTTTAATGAAATCATTCGCCGTTAATGGCGACCAATATGCAGTACTGAATTTAAACGATTTGCATGATGCCTGCGGGTATCCCGGGGCTGTCTTTCAGAAGCTGTGACCGATTCCCCATTGCGATTCCTGTAACCCTGTTTGTTTACTCGTTGGACGAAGCGTATCATGCTTCAAACTGGCGCTACGCCTAACATATAAAGAAATAACAATCAAGAAAAAAAGTGATGCCGGAGCACCTTGATCAGGATATTTTAAGTGGCCGAAAAAAAAATTTACCAGCAAAAGTAAAAGACAAAAAAAACATATACACGAAAGGATAAGGGGGACCTCACTCTTTGACAAGAATTTTTCCGTATGCTAATAATCTGCACCCTTCACATTCAACGAAAGGCCATGGAAAACGACAAGGGACCAGACGGAAACAGACATCGTGTAGTGCGGAAAAAAGTCCCGATATTATTATGAAAAATACGTTCATCCAAACCATGCAAAGCTGGATCATCCTGTCCCGCCTGCACTTTCATACGGTGGGCATTTTGCCTTTTCTCCTTGGCACCTTTCTGGCCTATCGCCTGACCGGAGCTTTTGAACCGGAAGTGTTTGCACTGGGAGTTGCCGGGGTTATTTTGATCATGCTGTCCGCGTATCACTCAGGTGAGTACTTTGACCGCAGGGAGAACGCCATTTCAGCAAGGATGCACAAGAATCCCTTTGCCGGCGGCACCCACATGATCATTGAAGGGAAAATCCCTGCCCGCGTTGCCCTCTGGACCAGTAAACTCTCCATTCTCATGGCCTTTCTCATTGGGGTTGTCCTTCAGTTTGTCTATAAAACCGGTCCATACACCCTGCTGCTCGGTTTCCTGGGTGCGGTTCCCGGCTTTTTCTACTCCACGGAACCCGTGAGGCTGGTCAAACGGGGCATCGGGGAGCTATTCATTGGTTTTTGCTACGGCTGGCTGCCTGTGGCTTCTTCTTATTACATTCAAACTGCAACGATCGCTCCGGTGATCCACTGGCTATGGATGCCGATCGGTTTTTCCATTTTCAATGTGATCCTGCTCAATGAATTTCCGGACTATGAGGCGGACATCGCCGCGGGGAAAAAGAATCTTCTGGTTCGGATCGGCAAACAGAAAGGCAATGTTGTTTATATTATTTTCAACCTGCTCACCTGTATGACCATGCTGATATCGCCCTGCTTCGGTGTTCCTTTTAAAGTGATTTATTTTTATCTTCCGTTTGTTGCCGTTGCACTTTTTATTGTTTATCAGATATCAAAAAACCGCCATGAAGATCACCGATGGCTGGAAATATTGTGTGGCCTGAACATCGCCGTGAATCTTGGAACATCACTGGCTTTTATACTGGCCTACCTATGATAAGATGATGAAAAAAAACAAAGTAAAGGCATTTTATAATCCCCCCTCGCTTTTATTCAAACAGTTGGGAAGCACGCTGCTTATGGGATATCTGAACCGCTGGCGGAATTTCTTCGGATGGCTTGTCCATCATGGTATTCCATCCATGCCGGTTGCCAACGGCGCCTGGGGGATGGGCTGCATCGGTTATCCGGGGCATCCCGTCTGGGAAGTCACCGGCGCCTGTAACCTGCGCTGTATCCACTGCCATGCCACAAGCGGTCAGGCCGATGCCGATGAGCTGACCACCGACGAAGGGAAAAAACTGATTGATCAGCTTGCAGCGGAAAGTGAGTTCCGCACCCTGATCTACACCGGAGGTGAGCCGCTGGTGCGGCCGGATATTTTTGAACTCCTGAGGCATTCGCAGAAGGCGGGACTTGCCAACATCATCGCCACGAACGGAACGCTGATTGATGAAGAAATGGCCTTTAAACTCAAAGACCACGGGGTGGTCTGCAACGCCATCAGTTTTGATGCGGCCAATCCCGATATTCATAATATGATCAGAAACAAACCCGGTTCTTTTGATCTGGCCATGAGGGCGGTTGAAGCCACCAAAAAAGCCGGCATTATGCTGCAGATCAACACAATGGCGATGGAGTATAATATGCTTCATCTGCCGGAACTGATTGATTTCGCCGATGCCAGCGGGGCAGGCATCATGCTGATGTATCAGCTGGTTGCTGTGGGGCGGGGCGAAAAAATCGAAAAAGCCACCCTCAAAAAAACCGCCAACAGGTATCTGAGCGAACTGATTTCCGAAAAACAAAAAAATGCCAGAACGATCATCGAGCCGGTGGCCGGGCCGCAGTATTGGCCGCATCTTCTGGAAAGAGGAGGCATCCAGGGTGGGTTAGCGCTTAAACTGGCCGGAAAAGTATTTCACGGTTGCGCCGCAGGACGTGGATTTGTTTATATCAAGGCCAACGGTGATATCTGGCCCTGCCCATTTGTCGAGGTAAGCGGAGGAAATATCCGCGAAAAGAGTTTTCATGACATTTACACTGCATCCACCTTATTTCAGGATTTGCGCCATCGTGAAGAAAAGCTCAAGGGACTTTGCGGTGATTGCCAGTACAAAACCGTTTGCGGGGGATGCCGTGGACGGGCCCATGCCTACAGCGGTGACTACCTGGCGGAAGATCCGCGGTGTTTCATTCGGGTAAGAGAAAAGAAACAGCCATCCTGATATTTCTTTTCTTTATTCGTATTTACCTACATCCCGGCATCATTCGTCTTGCTGCGAATCACTTTTTTTGTTTTTTCAGGTCCCTGATGCCCAGCGATTCGCAGAGAATTTCCACGGGATCGTAAGCGTTCATTCCGGAGAGGCCTCCCAGCTGCATGCGGCAGGAACCGCAATCCGCCACAATTGCCTCCGCGCCGGTTTTTCTGATCAGCGAAACAGCGCGACCTCCCAGCTGCACAGCTGTGGCTTCATTGATTTTTTTAAATCCGTAACTGCCGTTAAGTCCGCAGCAGGCGTCGTCAAGAACCCTGCATTCCAGGCCGGGGATCATCTTCATTAAATCGGCTGCCGGATAACCGATTTTCAGTGCGCGCAGGTGACAGGGGATGTGATAGGCAAGCGTCCTGTTAACTTCCTTGAATTCGGGTTTAGTCCCACCGCGTTCAGCAAGCAGCTTGAGAAGATATTCATGAAGGTTATAGCTGTTTTCTGCAATCTTTTTTGCTCCGGGGATATCCATGATTCCCTGGTAATCGTGTAGCAGACAGAGGCCGCAGGATGTACAGGAATAGACCACATCGTAGCCCGCGTCGATATAATTGGACAGGGAGGCTACATTTTTCGCGGCAAATTTTTGCGCCAGTGCCAGGTTGCCATTGCCCAGCGCGGGCAGACCGCAGCACCACTGCGGCGGCAGAACGACGTCAACCCGGAAAGACTGGAGAAGCTGGATAATTTTTCTTCCGATGTCCGGGCGGTAAAAGTTGATGAAACAGCCATAGAAAAGGGCGACTTTCCTTGATTCACGGCTGCGGGTCTTCTTTTGGGCCCTCAAGGTTTTGAAGCTGAATTTAGGGAAGGGGATATAAGTTGCAATTCCCATGCGCTGAAATATTTTTTTGCCGATTTCGGTTGAAACAAAACGGTTGGCCAGGGGCGCCGTCATGGATCCCAGCGTGGAAAGATAGTAATTGTTGGCAAAAAGCAGGTGCGCCGCCGTATGGGGATGCTCCAGTCCGTACTTCTGCTGTGCCCGGAGGATGATCTGCGCGGGATCCACACCGCATGGACAGGCCATATCACAACGCTTGCACTGGCTGCACAGCAGAACCCATTCATCGACGGATTTTTCCCGTTCGCTGCGGAATCGCTGGGCATCGGGCCCCGCCTGCTTGGGGCCCGGGAAAGCCGGGTTGACCCGGAATACGGGACAGTTCTCCACGCAGATTGTGCATCGTATGCAGTGTTCGAATTTCATCGGATATGCTCCAGGCAGGATTTTGCCGCCGCCTGTCCCGTTGCCAGTGCAAACCCATGACCGCAGCCGTTTTTCAGCGTCTCTGTGCGCGCGAGAATGGATCCGCATACGAAAACATTATCCCAGGGGCAGTCTGCGGGCCGGAAATCTGAATGGACTGCAACACCCGCCTGGCCGATGCCGTGGTTTGTGGAAAAATAATCATGATCAAACCAGGTTTCACGTTTGCCGGGCAGGAACACAGGCAGGTGAAACACGTTTTCTACAATGCTGTCGCGGTTTGCGTGAAGACCGCCCCCGACAAAAGACCCGGTAGCGAGAATGAACGCTTTGGCGTTCAGGCTGTTGGGTCTGCCCTGTGATTCGGCTATCACCGCTTCAATTTTCTTCCCTGATTTTTCCACACCGACAACAGGCCAGCCCCAGTAGATAGCCCCTCCCTGACAGCGGAAATAGTCTTTCAGATGGTTGAACAGTCTGCGACCGGGCATGGAAGGCGGAATGGTCGGGATTTCAAAGACGGGGCATTCCATGCGGGATTCGATGGTTTGCACAATGGCCGCGGCCGATTCCAGTCCCAGAACTGCCGGAAAACCGATTTTATCCTCCCGGATATTTTGTTTTTCCAACCACAGAATGAACGCTTCCAGGAAGGCCTCGCCTTCGAAATTGGCAGCGATTCCCATGGTTGTTGCAACACCGGCGTCATAAATTGAATAAGACGCGTTTTTAAGCCGGGAAATGATATAGCCGGGGTAAAAATCTTTCAGGCCGGCAAAGGTGATGATATGGATTTTTTCATCTTCGTTTTGCGGGGAGGCCTGCATGGTTACAGGAGTCAGGCAGGTTGTTTTGAAGGTTCCGATGGCGGAAAGGACCCGGCGGTTGTTTTCAGGCCCTCCCCCATAAGGCATCCCTCTATCTGTCATGGTTTGTTGAAAATCATGGAGTGACTGACGGATGTTTTCGACGGGAATCAGATGATAGGGGTGGCCATCCGGCAGATTGACAATTGCCTGCAGGGGATTTTCGTCTTGTGAGCAGACGTCAATGCATCCGGTGGACAGACAGGCTGTCGATTCGCCGGTCGTGACCAGGGCGACATTCAAGCCCTGCTTTGCCAGAAAAGTGCCCGCGGTCAGACCCGACACCCCTGCACCGATGACAATGACATCGTATTCGATTACACTCACTTGTTTTGCTCCATGGCCAGTATACCCAGGTAAATATATTCAACAAGCTGTTCTTCCCGAAGCTGGTCTCCCCACAGGGCGCCGCGGATGCCGCGGAAACGCCTTTGGAGAAATTCCCTCAGGGATTGCACGGATTGTTCCGCAGTTAAAATATCCATGTCATGCATAATGCCGAGTGCGCGGAATGTGCAGAAGCCGCCCTGGCAGGGCCCCATGCCCAGTCGCGTCCGATGCTGGATATCGCCGACATGCCGGGTGCCTGTCTCGCTGATGATTCGTTCCACTTCCCTGCGGGTGACCAGTTCGCATTCGCAGACGATGTTTTTCATGTCCGACAGACGTTTGGACAGCGGGTAGCCGCTGAGCTCCTCCTGCCCGTCCAATGGTCTTTCCGCCGTCTCACAGGCCCGCTTCAGATTGAAGGCATTCATGATCGTGTCCACCATTTTCTCCGCCATGAGCCTGAAAGTGGTGAGCTTTCCGCCGACGATGCTGTACATGCCGTTCTGATGGTCAATGATCTGAAAACCACGCGAGATTTCCCGGCTGTCGAGCTTCTGTGACTTGAGCAGTGGGCGGACGCCGGAAAATGCGCGAATGATGCGCGTCTGGTTGAAATGCGGGACCATGCGGCCCGCTTCTCCGATGATGACGTCCACTTCGTCAGGCTGGATGGAGATTTTATCAGGGTCTTCCACCAGCAGGGAAGTGGTGCCCGCCAGACAGACGGCTTCGTTGGGGACAATGATATCGCCGTCGGAAGGGGGTCGCAGGCGGTTGATGACCATATCAGTCAGACGGTGATTGGTAATGACCAGAGATCCTTTCGATAAAGTCAGAGGGACCTCGCAGCCGGCAAGACCAGCAACCAGATTGGTCCAGGCACCCGAAGCATTGACGATGA
>JAQVLL010000435.1 GCA_028704195.1 Smithellaceae bacterium | reverse complement strand
CAGAATTCTCTTTCATGGTTAGTCCTCCTAGAACAAAAATACATTTTTTTTTAACATAATTAAATGGTGAATTATTGTCAATGCTTTTCTGCTTTTTTTATGGCCCATGATTGAATTAATTTCGATGTTTGGAAAACGAAAGCAGAAAGTTTCCGGTGTTTATGGCTCGCAAAATTGCATTGGCGTTAGCAGAAGCAATATTCGTGCTGCCTGACATCAATGCAAGCCATGTTTTTTTCATTTCCGCAACGTCAACATAATTTGTGACTTCAGGTTCAGATCCCAGGCGGTCCATTTCCTTTTCCATTTCATCCTGTTGTTCGACAAGTCTTGGAATGATATCGGCTGCCTGTTTACCCCTTTTAACATTCCACCGGACTGAATCGGGAAGGATTCCGGTCATGGCTCGTCGAATCAACATTCTCCTGCCGCCTTCAAATGTATATTGTTCATCGGGTACACCCATGCAAAACTCCAGCAGGCGAATATCGGCGGTCGGATCGCGTGTTTCAAGATTATAAGAGGATCCTAGGGAATGCCAGAATGGACCCACACCGGTACCGTTAATCATCGTCGTCATGATTTGTTCAGTTAACGGGGCCATGCGAGGCGGTTGTGTTATTATCCGATTTTGAACATTTAATCCCATCCGTTCGATGAAGTTCTTTGCGGGGAAGGAATAAAATGAATCTATCTTTGGGTTCAACAAGAATGGATAATTAGGCCATAGTGGCAAAATCATCGGACGCAAAATTTGATTTTTTACCGCTTTGTACCAGGAGAATTCATTTCTTTCTTTCCATGAAATCAGAGTCTTAAACCCTTTCTTCCAATGCATTCGGGCGAAAAGATAAAAGATATAATCATTCCCTCCGTTCCAGGAAATCCCGCCGTTACCCAGTTGTCCAGTCAGCATGACGCCCAGATTGCGCTGCCTGGCATTTTCAAAAATGGATATAAGCCAAAACATATTTGTAACGGCATGTTGTGGCGTATGGAATATTTCTAAACTCTGTTTTGTTGCGGCAAGCGGAGAAATTTTTTCCGACCGGATAGGAATATGTTCAATATTGGTGTAAAGCTGTGCCACCTGATGGGCAAGCGGCCACTCATTAGTGATTGCGTTTGGGGAATATCTATCGGCCGGAAACATTGGAACGGATGTGTAGGCAACGAGCGGCTGATTTGTTTCTATCAACGCTTCGGCAGCCAGCGCGGTCACGGAACTGGAATCAAGACCGGCACTCAGTTGGGTGCCTATGGGCCGAACAGAATTGAGACGCACTCGCACCGCCCGACGGTAGTTTTCAAGAAATCCTTCCAGATATTCTTCATCTGAGCCCAAGTGAATGGAAGGTGAATTTTCAAGATGCCAGTATTTCTTTGTTTCCAAATGGCCTTGACGCATAGTTAAAAAGTGTGCTGCCGGCAGAAACCGGACATCTTTCCAATAGGTTCGAAATTGTCCTTTATCTGAAATTATAAAAACGAGATTTTGTGCCAGCCGTAATTCATCGAGTTCGCAGGGCACTTGAGGATGTGCAAGCACTGCTTTGACATTGGATGCAAACACAACCAAGGGCGGCTTAAAATAATAATAAAGCCCCGTATTGCCAAGGTGGTCTCTGGCCAAAAACAGCCTTTGTTCTTTGATATGCCAGGCGGCAAAAGACCAGTCGCCGAAAATGTGCTTGCAGGATTCTGATCCCCATTTTTTGTAAGCACGAAAAACCAGTTGGCCGTCTAACGTTACCGGCCATTCCGGATGGGGAATGCCGAACAAATCGCAAAGTTCGTCACGATTATCAAGACGTGCAGCTGTGGTGAAGAGAACACCTTCGTCCTGATCGTGAATGGGCATTTTTTCAAAGCGGGATTCATGTGTGACGATCAGGAGCGCATGGCCGAAAGCGGCGCTTCCTGAAATAAGCGACCCAACGCCGTCCGGTCCCCAGCCTGCCATCTCGTCCGCCATTTTTTGAAAGCTCTCAGGGCTTGCCGGTCGTCCATCCAGATTAATGAATCCGAAAATACCGCTCAATATCTTGCCTCAATTGCTGATTGGTTCACCAAATAAGTTTTCAGGGTATTTTGAAAACATCTGATCGGGGCTGATGACCGGAATATCTTCAGTAATGGCCTGCGCGATAATCAATCTATCAAATGGATCACGATGGGGAAAAGGCAGATTGACCAGGTTGCTCAAGTGTTCAATTTCTATTGATAGGAGGTCAAATTCATTTGCTTTTAGTTGCTGGGGAATAAGTTGACTGAAAGGTTCCAATAAGTCAAGTTTCCCCAGACTAATTTTAATCGCAATTTCCCATAAACTGGCTGAACTTAAAACTATCTGATTATTGAGGTCTGAGATGAGGGAAATAGCTTTTGAACTAATTTTATCGCTGCCGCCTATAAACCATAAAAAAACACTGGTATCTAATAACAGGCGCATTACATATATTCCTTGAAATCATTTAGCGTCGCGTCAAAATCATCTGATATTTTAATTAATCCTTTTGCGGTCCCGAATTTTCTCTGATGGGTTGGTTTTACACATATAGCCACGAGTTTTACAACGGGATGCCCTTCTTTTGTGATCACAATATCAT
>JAQVLL010000434.1 GCA_028704195.1 Smithellaceae bacterium | reverse complement strand
TAGAGATAAATTTCGGTGGCTATCGCGAGGAGGTCACACCCGTTCCCATCCCGAACACGGAAGTTAAGCTCCTTCGCGCCGATGGTACTGCATGGGCGACTGTGTGGGAGAGTAGGTGCCGCCGGATATAAAACATGAAGCCCCTTTGAGAAATCAAAGGGGCTTTTTATTTGGTGCATCCGGCAGGGCGCACAGACTTGGTGGTGAAAGTCCACTAATCACCAGGCAAGGGGAGGAGTTAACCGTCGATAAGTTTCATCTGCAGGTTTATATCAGTGGTTTTACCTTCATTGGAATTTCCTTGCAATACCCTTGGCGGCTATTATGCCGGAGATGGCTGCACCCACGATTCCGCGGCTTTTCCCCGTACCATCTCCGGCGACGAAGATTCCTTTGACGTTGGTTTCCAGGTTTTGATCAGTCGGGAAGTGCGTGTCAAAGAATTTTATTTCGGGTGCGTAAAGAAGCGTCGACGGATGAAGGATGCCGGGGATGATTTTATCAAGCCTTTTCAGGGATTCCCAGAGGTTGTCAACAATACGTGCGGGTAATCCAAGCGTGATGTCTCCCGGCGTGACCAAACAGGTTGCCTTGCACATTTCAAAATGGCGGATTCGGCTGTTAAATGTTGATTTGGTGCTCCTTCTTCCTTCGCGAAAATCACCCACTCTCTGAACGATTGGCTGGCCCCCGCCCAGCAGGTGAAATTGCCGGGCGATCATTTGCCCGAACTCGGTTGTATCAGAAAAGGGCGTAGTCAGAGCGACTGTATTGATCAGAGCGAAGTTGGTATTGAATGTCTTGCGACCGGAAAGGGCGTCACCGTTTACCAGTTTGAAATGGCCGTAGTTCTCCAGGCGGACCCTGCCGCCCGGATTGGTACAAAAGGTTCTGACCCTGTCTCCATGACGTGTGGTCCTGAAAATGAATTTGGGGTCATATACGATATTTGTAATTTCGTCATAGAATTTCCTGCTAAGTTCAAGCCTGATTCCTACGTCGATGGGGCCAAAGTTATGACAAACTCCCAGCGTGTTTGCGGTATCCCGAAACCAGTAAGCACCGCTGCGGCCCGGAGCGGCCAGAATGACGGGCGCTTCCGCCTGAAACGTTCTGCCCCTTTTCCGTGCGGCAACGCGATAGGCATTGCCGGTTGCTTTTTCGATGGACATGACTTCCGAATCCAGGAGAAAGGCCGTCTTTTTCAGATAGCTTCTGAGATGGTCCACGACGGCTTTGCCGTTATCGGTGCCCCAGTGCCATTGCTCAGGTGCAATGAACTCAACGCCATGCTCACATGCAATATTCTTCAGGACGTCAATTTTTTCATTTTTGCCAATGAAGGTAACCTGGTGGCAGCGGGGGAAACGGGTAAAAATGTCCTTGACTTCGTTGATGTAACGCTGTGCTGTGTCAACACCGATTTTAAGTTCATTCAAGTCAATGCCGATTCGATGATCGAAATTCAGCTTGCCGTCGTTCAGAAGCCCGCCGGCCGTGTAGGCATGACGGTCGATGACGGCAATTTTTCTGCATCCCATTTTTTCAAGCTCCATAGCCGCAAACAGGCCGGCAGGCCCGGATCCGATGATCAACACATCGTAGGTCTTCATGAACCTTGCTCCCTTCCGTGGGATTGTCTGACGTTTTAATGATTTTAAATTGTTCCGGCAATTACCGATTATAATCTTGCATTTTTCTTTTATTTCATCAACTGAAGAATTCATGCGTTATAAATACAGATGCACTTGAATTGCATATGTTGTATAATTTCTAAAATATTCAAATGACAAAAGAAGTATCCATTTTTATGGGTCGTTTGGATTTGAAAGTGATTATTTCTGGGGGTTCACATGAAGAGTAAACGCAAAATGCTTATAGGTATTATGCTGATCCTTGGTCTGGCAGGATTATTTTTCGGGTGCACGGGCACACTGCTTAAAAACACGGGCAGTATAAAGCCAAGCGCCACTGCTACCATCCATTTTGAAAAATTTGTCATCAATGATGATTATAGCTATTTTTTAACAGGGTCTGACGTTTATCCTGTGGCGATTTTCGGTCTCAAAAAATCGTATGCGATTGATAGTGATAAGGACCTGTGGAAGAAAATAGAACCGAAACAGGAAATCATATCGGGACTTGTTTCCAATATGCAAATGCGATTGCTGGACTGCTGCCTTCAGAAAGCGCACGGTTTTGATATATTGGATAATCATGGACAAAAAATTGGTGAGTGGTACTCCATGATGGGGCTCATCAGTGGCATTACAATCAAAGAAAACGGGAAAGTCGTGATATACCCTCCTTTGGATACGGATGATGTGAAAAAGTACCAGGGGCGGACCAACGGCAGGGGAAGGTAATATAATAATTACGAGGGAGAGTTGATCAATACTGAACTGCAGGAGGCAAACTATGGCACAGATGCCGTTCCTGCAGAGGATATCATCGGGTGACCTGACCATTGTTCTGGTCATTTCGCTAGGTTCGTTTATGGCCTGATGTGATGCCACCATTGTGAACATTGCTCTTCCGGTCATTTCAAAGTCTTTCATCGTCTCTACCATAACGGTGTCCCGGGTGCTCAGTGCTTACCTGATCGTTAT
>JAQVLL010000433.1 GCA_028704195.1 Smithellaceae bacterium | reverse complement strand
TGATCGGTGCTATCAAGCAGGTATCCCCCGTCTTTCTGTCAATCATCGGCTTGAGGTAATTGAGCAGTTCCGGAAGACGATTCATGGTTACCGAAAGAATGATAAAATCGTTCGTTTCAACAATATGCTCTAGGTCGTTGGTTGCGTAAACTTTCGGCGCCAGACGGGGAACCTGGTCCATCCCGCCCAAACGCCCGGCCAAATCCTCCGTTAAATGAATCGGATTTAAATGGTCCCGGTTAATGGCCTTGCAGACTTCCGAGTTGTGGTAATAAATGGCGACCCTTTTGTTGTCGCGTCCCAACTTGTAGGCAAACGACGTGCCGAGACGTCCGGGTCCGATAATGGCAACTCTTGTTGTATCTAAATTGGAAACTATCATCTCTTCCCGCTCAATTGTTGTAATACATTCATATTATATGGAATAAATTATCCAGCTGTCAAACCCTAATAACCTTTTTGCCAAAAGTAAAACAAATTTTACTCAAACCCGTCTGTTTTTGGTTGCATTCTCCGGGGGGATTGTTTAAAAAACAGACATTATTCTTCCAGAGATTGGCATTGCAGGGTTTAAGTGTTTATAAACCATCTCATATCAAATTAAGAATACGCTGTCGAATAGAATGACCGTAGCAGGTTTGCAGTGCCGAACAACTTGAAGAAAAACAAACCAGAAAAAAATAGAGCGAGCAAAAATATTATGCCCAAAGAAAAAGTAATTCATTATCCGAACGGAGCCATAAAGGAAAAAAAATATCTGCTGGAAGGTAAAATACACGGTCAATATACAACGTACTTCCCCAGCGGCCAAATCATGGCCCAGCTTCATTTTTCAGGCGGCAAAAAAAACGGCCCCGCCGTCAGTTATTATGCCAACGGGCAGGTTCGGGAAAAAGTGAATTTCGTAAACGATAAAATGGACGGTCCCTATATTTCCTATTATGAAAACGGACATGTTCGTGAAGAAGAAAATTATAAAAACGGAAAACTCGACGGCCCCTACCACCGCTATTTTAAGACAGGAGAATTGCGAGAAGTAGAACACTTTCAGCAAGGCAAGTTTGAAGGAGAATACATCTGCTATTATAAAATCGGACAAATCAAGGAAAGAGGATTTTTTAAAAGAGACAAACGCGACGGCGAATATATTTCCTACTTTAAAAATGGACAAATCAGAGAAAAGGCAACTTACAAAAACGGCAATCTGACAGGCAAGTTTCTAGCCTTCAAGGAAGACGGAACTCATACGGATGAGGACTCAGGGGAAAACGAAGATTCGAAGCGCATCTGGGAAGATAAGGATATCGGCAACCTCCTGCACGATCTGAGTCATTTTGATAAAAAACAAAAATGATCACCTCGCGAAGAATTTGGGGAGGCAGGCATCATGATCAGAACAATACTCATTCCGATTGACGGGTCACCCAACAGCTCCAACGCTGTCGATTACGGTATCTATATCGCGCCGAAACTGGAGGCGGCGCTGACCGGACTCCATGTCATCGATATCTTTTTAATCCAGGGACCGATGATGACCGATATCTCCGCTACCGTCGGCATGCCTCCTTACGACGGTTTCTGTGAAACCATCGAAGCATCTCTGAAAGAAAAAGCCGACCTGCTGCTAAAGGACTTTGAAGACCGCTGCCGGATGGCGGCCATTCCCTGTCGGACCCAAAAAAACATTGGCAAGATCAGTGATGCAATTATTGAAGAGGCCGAAAACGCTGATTTGATTTTAATGGCAAAAAAAGGTGAGCACTTTCGAGTGAAAGAAGGCGGACTGATCGGATCCGTAGCCGAAATTGTTATCCGTCATTCAGGGAAGCCCGTTATGGTCATTGGGGAATCTTTTCGGATGATCGAAAGCATGGGACTGGCCTACGACGGCAGTCCCCCTTCCAGAAAAGCACTGGAGCTGTCCCTGGTGATTTCGGAAAAAGCAAACTGGCCGATCACCGTAATTATCGTCAGTGCGGATAAGTCGAAGGCGGCAGAATTATCCACGCAGGTTGAAGAAACGGCACAGGAAGGGAACGCCGACTGCGAAGTGATCGTATCAACAGGACGCGAGGTTGACGAAATCCTTAAATTTATTAAGGAGGGATCGGTTGAGTTGATGGTCATGGGCGCTTACGGGCACAACCGCCTTCGTGAATTGCTTTTGGGCAGTACAACATCTCAGGTCATCCAGAAAAGCCCCATTCCGGTTTTGTTAATACGCTAAAAAAATAAAAGGAGCGTCTCTATGAATCAGTCCGTCTCCATCAGTCCCGACGGCATGAAATATCCGTTACCCGTGCAGGAAGAATACAAAAAAGAATTTGTTCGTATAAAAAGACTGGTGGATCAGGCCCGGAAAAAAGGGCAGGAAATTGTTGTCGTCATGGGGGTGGGCTTTGTCGGCTCCGTCATGGCGGCAATCATTGCCGACACAACCAAAAAGAACGGCAAACCGGGCAAGTTTGTGATCGGCATGCAGAGGCCGAGTAAAAGGAGTTACTGGAAGATACCCAAACTCAATGAGGGCATTTCACCCGTCAAGGCGGAGGACCCGGAAGTGAATCCTATGATCCGGCGCTGCGTTCTGGAAAAGAAAACTCTCGTTGCAACG
>JAQVLL010000432.1 GCA_028704195.1 Smithellaceae bacterium | reverse complement strand
ACTGCCGCAGCAAACGGTCGACACGGATGGCCGCGTGCGGTCCGTTGAGATAAAGGGCCGGCACGACATCTGCGTCATTCCACGAATTGTGCCGGTTTGTGAAGCAATGGTCTGTCTTACGCTGGCTGACCACTGGCTTAGACAAAAGGCGGTTCGTTCATGAAGAAGGCAACTGTAGGCATCATCGGCGGAACCAATGGTATGGGGCGATGGCTCGCCGATCTTCTGAGCATACAGGGTTGTACCGTGCATGTCACCGGCCGAAAAACGCGAATGACAGCGGTCGATGCGGCACGGGTCTGTGATGTGGTCGTCGTATCGGTGCCGATTTCGGCAACTGCCGGTGTGATTGCCGATGTCGGTCCGCATGTCCGGAAGGGTCAGGCGCTGATGGATTTGACATCGCTCAAGAAAGACCCGGTGGCTCTGATGCTTCAACATTCTGAAGCGGATGTGGTCGGATGTCACCCGCTTTTCGGTCCCTCTGTGACGGAACCGTCAGGACACAATATTGTTTTATGCCGGGGCCGGGGGAATGCCTGGTACACATGGATCAGGACAATCTTTGAAAAAATAGGCTATACCATTCTGGAAAGAACACCTGGCGAGCACGACCGGATGATGGCGATTGTTCAGGTCCTCAACCATTTCAACACCATCGCGCTGGGCATGGCGATTGCCGAAACCGGAACTCCACTTTCGGAAGTCAACCAATTTTCCACACCGATTTTCAAAACCAAGATGGACATTGTTAAAAAAATATTCACGGAATCCCCTGAACTTTACGCCGATATTATTGCCGGAAATCCCGATACAAATGATGTGCTTCAAACCTACGAACGGGTTGTCTCGAAAATGATCAGCCTGCTTGACGGGGGTGACGGGTCCATGCTGAAAGAGTCCATGGAAGCCGTCGCAAAGAAATTGTTTTAAAAGATGATTTCCTGCGGTGTTCAATTTCTGACTTATCATCGCCTGATGTCATTGGAAGTATCCCTGTTAAACGGCTGATGATTTCCCGTCAATTTGATATTTCAGATCCGGAAATAGTGTTTGTCTTTTTCGGCTAGGGTGTATTACAATAATAAAGACAAATAGCGGGACAAAGGAGCATATCGGGAATATGTTAGAATTAATTGATCAGATTGCGAGTATGATCGCGAAAGCGAAAAAAGTTGTTGTTTTCACAGGTGCAGGCATCAGCACGGAATCAGGCATTCCCGATTTTCGCGGACCCGGCGGATTGTGGACAAAATATGATCCGGATGATTTTACCATCGATAAATTTCTGGGGTCCCACGCTACAAGACAAAAAATGTGGCAGCGCCTGAGAGAGGGCGGATTGATGGAAGACGCGGAGCCCAATGCAGCGCATGATGCTGTTGTTCAGCTGGAAAAGATGGGCAAACTAAGCTCACTGGTCACACAGAACATCGACAACCTTCATCAAAAGGCGGGCAGCAGCCCGGAACTGATTCGAGAGCTTCATGGAAATATGCAGAGGCTGGTTTGCCTGAACTGCGGCGAACGTTATCCCATTGCTCTTGTCAAAGAGCGATATGCCGATTCGGAGGATGTTCCGACATGTGATTACTGCATGGGAATCCTAAAACCCGATGTTGTCTTTTTCGGGGAAGCCCTTCCTCAGCGGACGCTGGCACAGGCCATGCAGGAGGCGGAAGATTGCGACGTAATGATCGTGATAGGCTCTTCACTGGTTGTGTATCCCGCAGCCTACATTCCGATTCAGGCCCAACGTGCGGGTGCCCGTCTAGCCATCATCAATAAGGGCCCGACCGAGCAGGATTACCTGGCCGACGTGCGCATTGACGCAGCAGCAGGTGAAACGATGACAGAAATAATAGAAAGACTGAGGCTGTAGCCTTTTAGACTCTGGGCTGTTAGGTAAAATGAAAGGGCGCAAAGCGCCCATCAAAATATCCTACAGCCTATAGGACTATTTATGTTTGATCAACTAATCCTAATAGTCTAACAGCCTACAGCCTATAGGACTATTTTTATGTGCCTGATCCTTTTTGCCTATAACGTACACCCCGCTTACCGACTGATTCTGGCGGCCAACCGCGATGAATTTTATGAACGGCCCTCAGCGCCCGCTGATTTCTGGGCCGGGGATTCACAGGTCCTGGCGGGCCAGGATCTAAAGGAAAAAGGCACCTGGTTAGGTGTGACCAGAAGCGGAAAGTTTGCAGCCATCACCAATTACCGGGATCCGGTTTCATGGCGGGAGCAAGCGCCTTCCCGCGGCAAACTGGTGAGCGGTTATCTGACGGGGTCCGACGACGCCGAAGGATACTTGAAGAAAACAGCTCTGCGGGCACAAAAGTATAACGGTTTTAATCTGCTGCTGAGAGATGCCGACGGACTTTATTTTTATTCCAACCGGGCCGAAGCGGTGCAGACAATATCATCCGGCATCTATGGGATGAGCAACCGCCTACTGGACACACCATGGCCAAAGGTAACAAGAGGCAAACAGCTGCTGAAAACGGCTCTCGAAAAAAAAGGGGACGAACTGGAAGAGTCGCTGTTTGCCCTGCTTGCGGATCGACATATTCCCCCGGACGATGAGCTGCCCCAGACCGGCGTGGGGATTGG
>JAQVLL010000431.1 GCA_028704195.1 Smithellaceae bacterium | reverse complement strand
TTATTGATCCACAAGGCAAGCTGGAGAAATATGTGGAAGACCCGCAGGGCATCGTGATAAATCGGCCGACCAATATCTGCTTCGGCGGGAAAGAGCGCCGGACAGCCTTTATTGGCAGCCTGGGAGGAACCAATGTTCCCTTTTTTAAAGTGCCTTATCCCGGTATGCGGCTGGTGCATCAAAAATAAGCTATTAGGCTGTAGACTGTTAGACTGTAGGCTTTTAGGGTGTAGACTTTTAGGCAAAAAACATTGAAAGGAGAAAAGAAGATGGAATACAAAAACATTATTGTATCAACGAAAGATTTTGTGACGACGATCGTTTTGAATCGTCCGCCGATGAACTCCGTGAACCTTGGGATCCGGGAGGAACTTTTTAATGCCGTAAACGAAATTGAAACAAGCAGGGAAACCCGCGCAGTCATCATCACGGGAGCAGGTGAAAAGGGTTTTTCCGCGGGCATGGATGTTTCCGATATCGCCAATATCACCAAGGGACCGGACGGCAACCAGATCATGAACGCGATTGCCGCTTCGACAAAGCCATTTATCGCGGCCATCAACGGCCACGCGCTCGGCGGCGGCTGTGAAACGGCGCTGGCCTGCCATTTTCGGCTGATGACAGACAATCCCAAAGCACTGATCGGACTGCCGGAAGTCAATCTCGGGATCACCCCCGGTTGGGGCGGTATTCACCGGCTGCCCAGGGTTGTGGGAAAATCCAGGGCGCTGGAGATTATTCTTTTTAGCAAGAGGCTGTCCGCGCCCGAAGCATTTGCAATAGGCCTCGTGGATAAAGTTGTCCCGGCGGCTGATTTAATGAAAGAAGCGGAAGAATTTGCCGCGACGCTTGCCAAACGTCCGCCCCTGGCTGTTGCCGCGGTGCTCAGCGGAATGAATGTGGGTCTGGAGAAAGGTATTGAAGAGGGGCTGCGTAAAGACAGCGAGTGGGCTCCTAAAATTATTTCCAGCAAGGATGCCATGGAAGGCATGACGGCTTTCCTGGAAAAGCGCGCACCGGTCTTTAAAGGCGAGTAAAATAATATACCTGTTCAATAATGAAAAGGCAGCGCCGGTGTCGGTCGCTGCCTTTTTTGGACTGGTCGGTAAATCGGCCTTCTATCACCTTTTCTCCTTCAACCATCCTGTCACTGCTATTTTTTGTTGATCCATTTGATCTGAAACTCGATTTCTTCATTCTTCCCTTCACGTTCATGCTCCACGTTAAACACGGCAGAAGACGGCACCGATAGCCTCTCCCCGGCAATCATGATTGCAAACCGTTTGCCTTTCTCCAGGGCGTCCGCCAGACGGCGAAGTTTGGCGACAAATTCAACAGTCGGGTATGTTTTTTCCAGATCTATTGATTTCTTTTTCATAAATATCTCCTTTTGATTCTGCAATATCCTCAAAATAATAAATGTGTCAAGTGCTTTGCCATCTCCGTATGTCAACGAAAACCATAACCTTATAAATATTATCCGGGTATTTTTAAAAAACTGTCAACCATAACTATTCGAAATATCATCAGATATTAAAAGTATTTATCAGAAAAGGGAATATTTTATGGATTTTGCCGAAAAAAATTGCTACAACACCCGACGAGAAGTTCCGTAGTTTTTCATTTTTTTATAATGTCATAAATAAATTACAGGAGGAATAATAAGACAACTTTAATTACACAAAGGACAGCGGTACATTGTTTGCTTCATTCACATCGTCTTAACCAAACTTAGGAGGGAAGTTAAAATGGCTGGAGAAGTATATGCATCAAAACCGTGGTTGAAGTCTTACGACAAAGGTGTTCCCGAGAAAATCCAATACGAGGAAATTTGCATGCCGGACATTCTGGACAGGTCGGCTGCAAAATACCCCGACCGCATGGCGCTGAATTTCCAGGGCTACACCATGACCTACAAAGAATTGAAAGACATGGTGGACCGCTTTGCAACCTACCTTGCCGGCGCAGGCATCAAAAAAGGCGACGCCGTCGCCATCATTCTACCCAACCTGATTCCCTGCGTTGCAGCCTATTACGCTATCCATAGGCTGGGCGCCATCGTGGTATTGAATAACCCGCTTTATTCCGACCGCGAACTCGAACATCAGCTCAACGATTCCGGATCAAAACTCATTGTGACTGTCGACCTTCTGGCCAACCGGATGATCGACTTGAGACCCAAGACGCAGGTAAAGCAGATCATTCTCACGTCCATCGGAGACTATCTGCCATTCCCCGTCAATCTTCTTTTCCCGCTCGTCGGCAAAAAGAAAGGTCTGCTACCGTCAAAACCCATGAAACCGGCAAGCGACGTTTTTAAATGGAAGGATTGTATCGCCAAATCCAAACCCAATCCACCCAAGGCAAAACTGACATTTGACGACGTCGCCATGTATCAGTACACCGGCGGGACAACTGGCGTTTCAAAGGGGGTTATTCTGACCCACGGCAACATCAGCAAGCAGGTGCAGCAGATCAGCGCATGGTTTCCGAAGTTTCACGGTTCATACAACATCAACCTGGGCGCCCTGCCATTCTTCCATGTATTCGGCATGTCCTGCGCGATGAACTTTTCTGTTTATCAAGCCTGGGGAGATCTCCTGATCCCCAAACCGCAACCGGAA
>JAQVLL010000430.1 GCA_028704195.1 Smithellaceae bacterium | reverse complement strand
GACTCTATCGGGGGAACATCCAGACCGCGTTTGCCGGCTTCAGTAACGCGATGAGCATGAAAGAAGACATCTGGATCGCATTGGAAAATACCCAGCACATCGCCAAAATGAGAAAAAATACCTGCTGCAGCATCCAAATTATGCTTCTTGGTCTCCGCCGCCATTTTCTTTTCTACCGTATTGATATTATTAATCAAGCGGGAAACCTCGAAAACGTAACCCAAAGCCTGTGCCGTATTAAAATCATCGTCAAGGGCCTCGTCAAATTTAATTTTCAGCTCCTCCAATTTGTCCGCATACTTGTACTGTTGATCACTCTGATGCCTGCCAACGGCCCGGGAAAGCAGTTTTGCCTGTGTTTCTTTCATCAGCTGCAGGGCGGAATAACAGCGAATCAGTGCTGTTCTGGTTTCCTTCATCGCTGTATCAGAGTAGTCCACAGGGCTTCGGTAGTGACTCTGAAGCATAAACAGACGCAGGACTTCCGGATGGTACTGCCTGATAATGTCCCGGATCGGGGAAATATTCCCCAGTGACTTTGACATCTTTTCCGCGTTGATCTTCACAAATCCGTTGTGCATCCAGTAATTGGCCAGTGGTTTCCCCGTTGCTGCCTGGGATTGAGCGATCTCATTTTCGTGGTGAGGGAAAACGAGGTCTTCACCGCCTCCGTGAATATCGAATGTTTCACCGAGGTACTTCCGGCTCATGGCCGAGCACTCAATATGCCAGCCCGGTCTGCCTTTGCCCCACGGGCTCTCCCAGAAAGGTTCGCCTTCTTTGCTCTTTTTCCAGAGCACAAAATCCATCGGGTTTCTTTTTTTATCATTGACGTCCACCCGGGCGCCGGCCATCATTTCATCGAGATGACGTCCCGACAATTCGCCGTATGCAGGATAATTGTTTACTGCAAAAAACACATCTCCGTCCACCGCGTAGGCAACACCTTTATCTTCCAGCGCTGCAATCAGGGCAATCATGTCCGCCATGTGTCCTGTTGCCCTGGGTGTCACCGTGGGTGTTAAAACATTGAGCGCGGCCATATCTTCGTCATGGAGTTTTATGTAATGTTCAGCGATCCGGGCGATATCAAACCCTTCTTTATTTGCCCTATCAATGATTTTATCGTCAATATCGGTAAAGTTTTTAACGTACGTCACGTCGTAACCGCGCGCTTTTAAATGGCGGAAAACAACATCGAAAACAACTGCGGCACGGGCATGACCGACATGGCAGACATCGTATGCCGTGATCCCGCAGACATACATTCCGACAGCACCTTCTTTGATCGGCCGAAGCGTTTCTTTTTTTCTTGTTTTCGTATTGAATAATTTTTGAGGCATTTTTACCACTCTCTTCAGGGACAAAGCGGCGGTATATTCAAACCGCTGTCTTCTGCCAGAGAACAGACAAGGTTCATGTTTTGAACGGCCTGTCCGGCAGCTCCCTTGATTAAATTATCGATGGCGGAAATAATAATAACCCGCCTGGTCCTCAAATCCAGGGCCAGACCGATATCACAGTAATTTGACCCGCAAACAGAGGAAATGTTGGGATATATCCCGGCAGGACTTATCCGAACAAATTTTTCTCCTTCGTAAAAAGACGTATACATTGCGTGAAGGTCGGCGAGCGTAATGTCCTTCCTGAGGCTTGCGTAAACCGTACTCAGGATGCCTCTTTTCACCGGCAATAAGTGCGGTGTAAAAGTAATCGCAAAATCAGACCCGGCCAGTTTGTTCAATTCCTGCTCAATTTCCGGCGTATGCCTGTGCTTTCCCACCTTGTAAGCCTTGAAACCTCCATCCACTTCGCAAAACAACGAAGTAACCTGAGGTTCTCTCCCCGCACCACTCACCCCGGATGCCGAATCAGCAATGATCGTGGATACATCCACCAGCTTGTTTTTCAGGACGGGCGCAAGCCCCAAAATAATGCTGGTTGGATAACAACCGGGATTGGCAATTAACCGGGATTCTTTAATGGCATTACGGTAAAGTTCAGGAAGGCCGTAGACCGCCTGTCCGAAAAGATCGGCACTACTGTGTTTTGCATACCATTTTTCGTAAACAGCCAGGTCCCGAAGACGATAGTCGGCAGAAAGATCGATTACTAGCTTGTCCGCCTTAATGAAGACGGGTGCAATATCCATAGAGACACCATGCGGCAAAGCCAGGAAAGCCACATCGCAAAGATTGGAAATCTCCTGCGGAGTTGCATTTGAATAGGTCAGGGTTGACAAGCCGGAGAGGGACGGATACATTTCCGCCACCGGCCGTCCGGCGTAGCGCCTAGATGTCGCCGCCACCAGATTCACCTGCGGATGACCGGATAAAATCCGAATAAGTTCCTGGCCGGTGTATCCACTGGCCCCGAAAATAGCTGCTTGAATCGCCATAAAAAACCTCAAAAAAAAGGGAGGCCTGAAAGCCCCCCTGTTTGATCAGCGCTTGGAGAATTGGAATCTCTTGCGGGCTCCCGGCTGGCCGTATTTTTTCCGTTCCTTGATGCGGGCATCACGCGTCAGAAATCCTGCCTTTTTCAAAATGGAACGCAACTCGGCGTCATATCCCAAAAGCGCTTTGGAGATTCCGTGTTTCACAGCACCGGCCTGGCCTGCCACGCC
>JAQVLL010000042.1 GCA_028704195.1 Smithellaceae bacterium | reverse complement strand
TGAAGAAGAAACATAATTGGATCAACCACCTGGCAGCAAGCTGTCGAGGTATGAAATGAACGTCGTTATGTCGCAGCAAGCTGCGGAGAATGAACGCTCGTCCCGTGTAAACGGGATTAAACAAACAGGGCAGAATTTATGATGAAACTGGCAAAAAAAGATATCCTCGGCATCCAGGAGATGACGGTTGACGAGATCAACCTGATTCTGGAAACAGCAGAATCTTTTCTGGAAATTTCGACACGCGAAATCAAGAAAGTGCCAACATTGCGTGGTAAAAGCATCATCAACCTGTTTTATGAAGCCAGCACACGCACACGGACCTCTTTTGAAATAGCCGGAAAAAGGCTCAGCGCGGACACGATCAACATTTCGGCCTCCACCAGTTCCGTCGTCAAAGGGGAAACCCTGATCGATACCGCGCGTAACCTTGAGGCGATGAATCCAGACATCATTGTCCTGAGGCACAGCGCCGCCGGCGCCCCGCACCTGCTTGCCTCCCTGGTCCGTCAATCCATTATCAATGCTGGAGACGGGGCACACGAGCATCCCTCGCAGGCCCTGCTGGACATGATGACAATCCGCGAGAAGAAAGGGCGGCTCGCCGGTCTTAAAGTCGCCATCATCGGAGACATCCTTCACAGCCGGGTTGCCCGGTCAAACATTTACGGTTTGTCTAAAATGGGCGCTCAGGTTGTTGTAGCCGGACCTGCCACCATGATGCCCCGCAACATCGAGCAGATGGGGATCAAAGCGTGCACAAAACTGGAAGATGCGATCACAGACGCCGATGTTGTCATGATGCTGCGGATTCAGCTGGAACGTGAAAAGCAGAACATCTTCCCGTCGCTTCGTGAATACGCCCGGCATTACTGCCTGAACCGAAGAAATATCAAGCTCGCCAAACCTGACGCCATCGTCATGCATCCCGGTCCGATGAACCGAGGCGTGGAGATTTCACCTGACGTTGCTGATGATCCCGCTTGCTCCGTTATTCTCGATCAGGTCAATAACGGTGTCGCCGTCCGCATGGCGCTGCTTTACCTGCTTTCCGGAGGAAACGAATGAAACTGCTGTTAAAAGGCGCAAGGGTCATTGACCCGTCCCAGAAAATGGATACCCAAATGGACATTCTGGTTGAAGAGGGGAAAATCAGCTCCTGCGGCACATCCATCAAAGCGCCGCCCGGGGCTCAAGTAATCAATCTTGTAAATATGATTGCCGTACCGGGCTTAATCGATATGCACGTGCACCTGCGCGAACCGGGTCTGGAATACAAAGAAACAATCGCCACCGGTTCTGCCGCGGCTGTGGCCGGAGGTTTTACCTCCATCGCCTGCATGCCCAATACGGAACCTGTCCATGATAACCGCTCCATTACCGAATTCGTCCTCAGAAAAGCAGCCGAAGCCAATCTGGCCCGCGTCTATCCCATCGGTGCGATCAGCGTCGGTTCGGAAGGCAAACAAATGACGGAATTCTGGGACCTCAAGGAAGCGGGTGTGATCGCCCTGTCCGATGACGGCAAACCGGTCATGGATGCTGCCCTGATGCGGCGCGCCATGGAATACGCCGGCTCTCTGGATCTGCCGGTTATTCAGCACTGTGAAGATATCAATCTCTCCGCAGGCGGCCTGATGAATGAAGGGTACTGGTCCACTATAACGGGACTGCCGGGCATTCCCTCAATCGCCGAAGAGGCCATAGTGGGGCGCGATGTTCTGATCGCCGAATACACGCAAACCCGCATACACATTGCACATGCCAGTACGGCCGGTTCGGTGCGCCTGATCCGGGACGCCAAGATGCGGGGACTGAAAGTGACGGCGGAAACCGCTCCGCATTATTTCACCTTAACCGATGAATGCCTCCAGGATTACGACACCAGCTACAAAGTCAATCCTCCGCTGAGAAGCGCGGCAGACGTCGCGGCGATCAAAGAAGGACTGACAGACGGCACGATTGACGCCATCGCCTCCGATCACGCACCGCACGCGCGAACAGACAAGGAAGTGGAATTCGCCTATGCCGCAAACGGCATCAGCGGCCTGGAAACATCCCTTGGCCTGAGTCTGAATCTGGTGCACGACGGCATTCTCACATGGGAGAAGCTGATCAACGCAATGTCCTGCAATCCGGCGCGAATTTTAAACCTGAACAAAGGCACGCTGAAAAAAGGTTCCGACGCGGACATTACCGTCATTGATCCAGAACAGGGGTGGACAGTGGATGTCAAAACTTTTGTTTCACGGGGGAAAAATTCACCGTTTTCAGGCCGGAAAATGAAGGGGCGCGCGGTCATGACCATTGTGGCGGGTGACATCAAATACGACGGCCGTGCGTGATCATCATGAGTGCAACAGAAAGCCATAAAACGACCGGGTTTGTCCTGAAAAGCTTAAGCTACGGTGAATCGGATTTAATCGTAACCTTCTACAGCCGTGAGTTCGGCAAGGTCAATGGGATTGCCAAAGGCGCCAAACGAAGCAGAAAGCGTTTCGCCAATGTTTTTGAACCGTTCTCGCTGACCAGCATTATTTTTTCGCGGAAATACCGTGACGCCCTTGCCTTCATTGAATCCTGCGATGTCATCGATCATTATCCCGTCATCCGTCAGGATTTGGAAAAAACCCTGACGGCTTCCTATTTCATTGACCTGACCGATCATTTCAGCATGGAAGGGAAAATCAATGAAAACCTGTTCTCCCTGCTTGCGGATTTTCTGGGTCTGCTGACAAAAGAGAATACTTCGGACACGGCGGTCCGTTTCTTTGAAATGCGCCTTTTGAAAATTACCGGTTTTGAGCCGGCACTTTCGGCCTGTGTGCGCTGCAAAACCCCCGTAACCGACAACGGGACATATTATTTCTATCCGAAAGAAGGCGGCATTTTCTGTGCCGCGTGTGCCCGGCCCCAACGATATGATCAGCATGTTTCCACCGGGACCGTCCGAACGCTGCTCCTTGGAAAAGACATGGAAATGGAAAAGATGAAAATGGTCAGTATGCCGGAGGGGCTGGCATCCGAATCCCGCAGCATCCTTTGCGGTTTCATTTCTTATGTCCTGGGAAAAGAAGTCAAATCCCTGAGGGTCATGGAGCAGGTGCGGCGGTACTGTCCGTAGCGGAGGCTTCCATGCGCCAGCCTGAATTACTCATCCCCGCCGGCAATTTGGAAAAACTGCGCACCGCGCTGCTTTATGGCGCGGACGCTGTTTACATCGGTGTGCCGGGCTTAAGCCTGCGCACATCGTCTGCCGAATTGTCTCTCAATGACCTTGCGGCGGGTGTTTCCGAAGCACACAGCAGGAACGTGAGGGTCTATGCGGCCATCAACACGTTTGCCCGCAACACGCACCTTGCCCTGGTCCGGCAGACCCTTCCCGGTTTGATTGATACAGGCGTGGACGCTCTCATTGTCAGCGATCCGGGCCTGATCCGGTTGATTCGTCAAATCGCTCCCGCTGTTTCCCTGCATCTCAGCACACAGGCCAATACAACAAATACCGAATCTGTCCGCTTCTGGCAGGACCAGGGAGTAAGGCGGATTATTCTGGCGCGGGAACTCCCCTTGAAAGAGATCGGAGAAATCGCGGCGGCCGTTCCCGGCATGGAGCTGGAAATTTTTGTCCACGGCGCGATGTGCGTATCTTATTCAGGGCGCTGTTATCTCTCAGCCTGGCGCAACCGGAAGAGTGCCAATGAAGGTGACTGCACCCACCCGTGTCGCTGGGAATACGTTCTCCATGAATCGACACGTCCGGATGAACCTTTGATTCTTGAAGAAGATGAACGGTTCAGTTATCTTTTGAGCTCCAAAGATTTGTGCCTGATAGAACATCTGCCGGAGGTGCTCGCAACAGGCGTATCCAGCCTCAAAGTTGAGGGACGCATGAAATCACCCTACTATGTGGCGGTCGTCACCCGAACCTACCGGCAGGCGATTAATGCATTCTTGCATAAAAAGGAAAAACACCAATGCGATCCGCAGTGGCTCGAGGAACTGAAGAAAATCTCGCACCGCGGCTACACAACCGGCTTTGCCTTTGCCGAAGAAAAGATTCAGGAAACCAGTACGCAAATCAAAAACATTCAAACCCATGAACCGGCGGGAATTGTCCTGAACTGTGATCAGGCTCAAAAACGAACGCTCATTGAAGTACGCAATCACCTGGAGGAAGGCGACAAACTGGAGATCCTGTTGCCGGAGGGCGGCATCGTTCTTACCAACGCAGCCATGACTGATCAGGAAGGGAACCGGCTGCAGCAGGCAAACAGCGGAAACCGGATTTATCTTCATGGTGACATCGAAGCGCCTGCATGCACAATGATTCGTAAAATGATCAGATAATTTTTTTTGCAATGAAAAAAGCCCCCCGGCACGGGCACGCCGGGGGGCTTTTTTAAACTTTAAGACCTGTATCGATTTACTTCTTGATCAGATACTCAACAACAGCTTCCGTACGTCTGTTCTGCATACGACCTTCTTCTGTGTCGTTGGAAGCAATGGGTCTCTCTTCACCGTAGCCGATTGCATTCAGACGGTTTGCATCAATGCCGCCTTTTTCGACCATGTAACTCTTCACGGCATCAGCACGTCTCTGAGATAGTCTCTTATTGTATGCATCACTACCGATGCTGCATGTATGTCCTTCGAGAGCCACATTGGTTTCCGGATACTCTTTCATGACGGAAACCAGATTGTCGATATCACCGTAGTAACCTTTTTTGATAACCGACTTATCGAAATCAAACTTTACATCCAGGGTGGTTCTTCCCTTTTCGATAGCTTCAGCAGCAGGCTCGGGAGCGGGTGCAGGTGCTGCTGCTCTTCTGCCGCCGAAAGCATAGGTCAAGCCGATCGTGCCGAGCAGGTTGTTATGGAAACTATCAAAATTCATAATATGGCGAATATCGCCACGCACTGCCCAGTTTTCCGCAAAGAACCATTTCAAACCGCCGCCGTAGCTGACCGCAAATTTGTTGTACCTGTTATCCGTGGTATCTTCATTGGCGCGGGAGTAATGAATACCGCCGATACCCGCTGCAATGAAAGGAACCAGACTGCGGTCCGGCAGCAAATTCACCACACCTTCGATGCCGTAGCCGATAGCTTGCATTGACTGCCCTGTGTTGGGATCCCAATACCCTGAGTAGTAATTCTGACCAACTGACTGAATTCTGGTGGGAACATAATGCGCATACCCTTCCACACCGAAGTACTTGGTAATGTTGTAGCCCAAGCGAAGACCAAGAGCAATCGAGCTGTCCATGTCCTCGTTGCCTTCGAACTTGTAGAAGCCTATGTAAGGTGTTACATCAAAAGACCCATGCCTCACCTGCGCGTATCCTGTTGCGACAATGCACATCACCATCAGGATTACAACTAATGAAATGATTTTTTTCATCGTCTCTCTCCTTTTCTTGCTTTCAAATTTAAATCGACCCTCCTGTACAGAAAGTCGTTCATCCCCGAACCACCAAAAGACACTCTACTAAAATTCCCGCCGACATTGCGGCACTTGTTGCAAAAAACTATAACCAATCGCAGAAAGGATGTCAATGGTATTTTTAACTTTTTTTTACTATTTTTTTACTTTCAAATCCCCTTACGGATCGATTAATTACATGCTCAATTAACACCGCTGATTTCCATATTATTGATTCTTTCTTTAATTATTTTTGCCATATATGCCAAAAATTATCCATGCCAGGCTTTCACTTATAAATGCATACGGCAGAAAAATTTCATTCGCGCCTTTTTTCTTCAATTCTTCGATCCGATCCATTGAATCCACCGTGGCCACAATCACCGCATTGGGAGCTATAGTCCGGCAGGTTTTTACCAGTGACAGATTGCCGGTTTTTTTAAGCAGCA
This sequence comes from Smithellaceae bacterium, assembly GCA_028704195.1. Classification (GTDB taxonomy): domain Bacteria; phylum Desulfobacterota; class Syntrophia; order Syntrophales; family Smithellaceae; genus UBA8904. The sequence goes on along the minus strand of JAQVLL010000042.1, from coordinate 4,690 downwards.
TATCGGGAATTGTTGAGAAAATGATTTCTGCTTTGGCGACATGGGCATGATCCAGCGTATCCATACTACTGATATCACCGAACACCCCCTTCACATTCCGTCCGGCCAGTTCCTTGAGGACTTCGAGATTAAAATCAATCACCATGATTTTCTTTAAAAGCTCCGGAGCCGTTTCTCCCATTTTTTCAACCACTGCCCGGACGCCTCGATGATAACCGGGCAGCACAATGGGATGACGGTTGCTTTAGCCTTGCTTTCACATTGACCCTTCCGTTCATTCATGATAGTTAGCCGCTTGTAAAATTTCATGTACGGTTTCAACAGAAGGACCGGCACTTCATATTCGGCAACCTTTTAAGGAGGACCCCGTGACTTTTCAGGAACTGATTTTTGCTCTCGAACAATACTGGCACTCTCAGGGCTGCGTCATCCAGCAGCCTTACGACATGGAAGTCGGAGCGGGAACATTCCACCCCGCCACATGCCTGCGCGCGCTGGGACCGGAACCGTGGAACGTGGCTTATGTTCAACCGTCGAGACGTCCCACCGACGGTCGCTACGGCGAAAACCCCAACCGCCTTCAGCATTATTACCAGTACCAGGTAATTATGAAACCATCGCCCATCAACATCCAGGAACTTTACCTGAACTCGCTCAAAAGTTTTGGCATTGACCCGCTCGAACACGACATTCGTTTTGTTGAGGACGACTGGGAATCTCCGACACTGGGCGCCTGGGGCCTGGGCTGGGAAGTGTGGCTCGACGGTATGGAAATCTCTCAATTTACCTACTTCCAGCAGGTCGGCGGTTTTGATTGCAGCCCTGTATGCGCTGAATTGACTTACGGAACGGAACGCATCGCCATGTATATCCAGGGCATCAACAACGTGTATGATCTGCAGTGGACAGACAACGTCAAGTACGGCGACGTTCATCATAAAAGCGAGGTGGAATTTTCCACCTACAACTTCGAAGTGGCGGACATCCCGATGCTACGCAAACTCTTTGACACCTATGAAGAGGAAGCGATGCGCATTGCCGAAAAAAAACTGGCCCTGCCTGCCTATGACTACTGCCTGAAATGCTCCCATACCTTCAATCTGCTCAATGCGCGCGGGGCGATCAGCGTGGCCGAACGAACGAGCTATATCGGGCGGGTGCGCAATCTGGCGCGGCTCGCCGCCGAGCTTTATTTAAAGCAGCGTGAAGAACTGGGATATCCCCTTTTAAAAAATAACTAGACGACCTGGAGATAAAATGAGCAACGAACTGCTTTTTGAAATTGGCACCGAAGAAATTCCTGCAGGTTTTTTATCCAAAGCCGTGGTTGACATGGAAGAGATCATCCACAAGTCCCTGACGGAAAAACGAATCGCCTATAACGGCGTACGATGTCTGGCTACACCGCGCCGTCTTGTCCTGCACATAGCGGATCTTGCCGCAAAGCAGGATGACCAGACTATCGAAAAGCTGGGGCCCGCCAAAAAAGCCGCATTTGATGAAAACGGCCAGCCGACAAAAGCGGCCTTGGGATTTGCCAGGGGACAGGGGATGGAAGTCTCCCAGCTGGAAACCATCACTACTGAAAAAGGCGAATATCTCGGTGCCCGAAAAACCATTCCCGGGCAGCAAACGGCCGAACTGCTCCCCGGAATTCTCAAGGAGTTCATGCTTGCCATCCCCTTCCGGAAATCCATGCGGTGGGGAAGTTACGATTTGCGTTTTGCGCGTCCGATTCATTGGATTCTTGCGATATACGGCGGAAGTGTAATTCCCATGAAGATTGAAGACATCGAAAGCAGCAGCACCTCCTGCGGACATCGCTTCATGAGCCCTAGCCCGTTTACGGTTACAGGGTTTGAAGATTACCTGTCCAAAACCAGAGAAAATTTCGTCATTGCTGACCCCGAAGAACGGAAAAAAATAATCCTGGAGGAAGCCCGGAAGGCGGCGATGGAAGTCGGAGGAGAACTGTTTTATACAGATGATCTGCTGGAAACCATCAGCTTCATTGTGGAATATCCGGTGATTGTGCGGGGCGGTTTCGATGAGGCCTATCTGGAAATTCCCAAGGATGTTTTAACAACCACCATGATCTCCCATCAGAAATATTTTCCCGTTGTCAATACCGAAGGAAAACTTCTGCCTTACTTCATTGCCGTAAGCAATACACAGCCCCGCGACATTACCGTTGTGGCCAAAGGCAATGAAAGAGTGCTGCGGGCACGTCTTGCCGATGCATCATTCTTCTTTGAGGAAGACAAAAAAGTCCCTCTGGAGAATCGTTTGGAATCACTGAAAAAAGTGGTCTTTCATACGCTTTTGGGAACATCCCATAAGAAGGTCATGCGATTCAGGAAGCTCGCCGTCAAGATCGCGTCAAAAGTCAAACCTTCCGTGAAGAAAAATGTGGACCGCGCAGCGCTTCTGGCCAAGGCCGATCTGGAATCGCTCATGGTGGGCGAGTTCTCGGAGCTTCAGGGCATCATGGGCCGTGAATACGCCCTTTTAGCCGGCGAAAAACCGGAGATTGCCAGCGCCATCTATGAACACTACCTGCCTGTTGTTGCCGGGGGAGACCTGCCTCAAACCGATGAAGGGGCCATAGTCGGAATTGCCGATAAAATTGACACAATCGTCGGGTTCTTCGCCGTGGGCATGCCGCCCACGGGCACCGCGGATCCCTACGCGCTGCGCCGTCAGGCCCTTGGCGTAATTAACATTGTATTATCAAAAGGTTATACATTGAGCTTGCATTTCCTGATCGATGAAAGCCTGGCGTCACTGAAAGATGTCCTGAAAAAACCCGCCGAAGAAATCAAGAACGATGTGCTGGAGTTTTTTAAAGGGCGCCTGCAGAATCAGTTGATCAGCCAGGGCTATGCTTATGACACGGTGGACGCCGTTCTTTCAACAGACATCGATGATTTTGTCCAGGTTATCGAAAAAATTAAAGCCCTGCAGTCCTTTCGGCAAAACCCGGAATTTGAACCCATTTCCATTGCTTTCAAGAGGGTGGATAATATTTTAAAAGACTTCGGCGATGGCCAGGTGGATGTCAACCTGCTTGTTCATGAAGCGGAAATTAAACTATTTTCATCATTTGACAGTATTAAAACGCGTGTGGAAAAAGGGATCGCCGAAAAAGACTTTCATGCCGCCTTGAACAAGCTTGCCGCTTTACGTCCCCCCGTGGATAATTTTTTTGATCATGTCATGGTGATGGACAAAGATGAAAAGATTCGTTTCAATCGCTTGTCCCTTCTGGCAGAAATATCCGATCTTTTTCACAAAATCGCCGATTTTTCAAAAATTGTGACGGCTGGCTGATTGACGGCGGAGCGGGGCATGCGATTCCCCTATGTCAAGGAACTTTTACCTGAAAATCAGTTTCATTGACATTCATTCCGGCGCTTGCTAAAATAAAAAATCTAGATGGTTGTATAAAAGCAAACAGGGAGAAGTTTTTCGATGAGCTTTCAGCCTAAACCCGATCCAGCTGTCTTCGTGGATGAAAAACTGCGGATACGGAAAAGTCTGCAGGAAATCAGCAACCGCATCCACGCAGCACAAAACATACCGCAAATTCTGGTAGATCTGAAAGACGGCATCCTGAATCTTTTTAACGCCCAGTCGATTACGATTTATATCGTGGATCAGCTCCACAACGAAATCTACTCCATGTTTCTGGCCGGTTCCCGGCTCAAGGAAATCCGTGTGCCTATCGACAATCACAGTATTGCGGGTTATGTGGCCAACACGTTTAACCTTGTCAACATCAGCGATGCCTATAATCAGGCCGAACTCAAAGCGATGGACTTTGAGCTGACTTTTGACGGAAGCTGGGATAAAAAATCCGGGTTTCGAACCAAACAGATCCTGGCGGTTCCCATATTCTACGAAGACCAGCTCATGGGAGTTATCCAGATCCTCAACAGAAAATACGGTGATGGTAAATTTACCGACGAAGAAGTCGGTCTGGCGGTTGAAATAGCCGAGGTACTGGGCGTCGCCTTCTATAATCAGCGGCGTTTCGCGCGCCGCCGCAAAACCCGTTTCGATTTTCTCGTCACCCGCGGTCTGCTAACGGATGAAGAAATGGAATCCTCCTGGGCAGGCGCCCGCGAGAAAAAAGAATCCATCGAACATTACCTGATGAATAATCACAGAATTTCCAAGGACGACATCGGGCACTCTTTCGAAGACTTTTACCGTTGCCGTTTTATTGATTATAATGAAAAAACCGTGATTCCCGGCGATTTGCTGAAAAACCTGAAAAAAGATTACCTTCGACGCGAATTGTGGGTACCGTTGGAAACGATTGACGGATGGATTCACGTGATGGTTGATGATCCCAACAACATCCTGAAGAGAGACGCCATTGAAAACCTTCTGAAAACAAAAAAAGTAAAGTACGACGTCGCCCTACCTGAAGATATCTTAAAATTCATCAACCTTTTTTTCGGCTCTTCAGAAGCCGAACATTCTTTTACAGAACTTCTGGGCAGGCTCGATGACGAGGATAGAGGCTCGGATGATGACGAAGACGGCGGTGAAATGATCACGGAATCCGACAGCGTGATCATGCAGCTGGTTAATAAAGTTATCAATGACGCCTGTGCCCGCCGCGCATCCGATATTCATATTGAACCGAACGTAGGCAAAAAAAATGTGGAAATCCGTTTCCGGG
>JAQVLL010000429.1 GCA_028704195.1 Smithellaceae bacterium | reverse complement strand
AATCCTGGTTGACGGAAGAAAAATGTCCCGTTCTCTGAATAACGCCGTTACCATTGCACATCTCAAAGAAAAGGGTTATCGGGGCAGGGATATCCGTTTTTTCCTGCTGGGCATGAATTACAGAAAACCGATCACTTATTCTGAACAGGCCCTGAAGATGGCGAGGAACACGGTTAAAAAAATTGATACGTTTATTTACCGGCTCCAGGTCGTTGATAATCAAACTCAAAATGATCCTGATGTTGATCAGACGATTTACGACCTTCATCATGACTTTGAGAAGGCTTTAGATGACGATATCAATATCTCTGGCGCCCTGGCGGCTCTTTTTGGTTTTATTGGTAAAATCAACGTGCACCTGGCCAATGGAAGAATCAGCGGGCCTGACGTGCGGAAAATTATTAAAGCACTGGAGACGATAAACGAAATACTGGGAATTATGGATGTTGGAGAACAAACACTGCATCGCGATGTTGCCGAACTTGTGCAAAGAAGGGATGCCGCCAGAAAAGCAGGAAACTGGCAGGAAGCGGATTCACTGAGGAACCGGCTTTCAGCTCTCGGTGTTGAGGTTTTAGACAGTCATCAGGGCACAATCTGGCGGTTTAAATAGAGGAATATGGGGAAAGTAAGAAAACCTGTTATCGCCGGTTCCTGGTATCCGGGGGATGCTTCCGTTTTAAGGGACGATATTAACAGGTATATGCAAAATGTACCCGATCGGGAGCTGGAAGGCGATGTTACGGCATTAATTGTACCTCACGCCGGTTATATTTATTCCGGTCAGGTGGCGGCGTATGCGTATAAACTGCTTTTGGGAAAACGATATGATTCGGTTATCCTTGTGGGTCCCAGTCACCGGGTTGCTTTTGGAGGTGTGTCCATATATAGTGAAGGGGGGTATGAAACGCCGCTGGGAGTTGTTCCTGTTGATGAAAGCCTGGCCGACAGGATCAAATCATACAGCAGCATAATGGTTGACTTTCCTGCCGCCCACGCACAGGAACATTCCCTGGAAATTCAGCTTCCTTTTTTACAGGTAGTTTTAGGGGATTTTTCTTTTGTGCCGCTGGTGATGGGGGATCAGGGTGCCGAAACCTGTCTTGCGCTTGCTGATGCAGTCTTTCAGGAGGCTAAAGATCAGCATATACTGATTGTCGCAAGCAGCGATCTGTCTCATTTCCATGGTTACAAGGAAGCAAAAGCATTAGACGGGATTGTCACCCGGTACATTCAAGATAACGATGTTAAAGGGCTTTTAGAAAGTCTCGCCTTTGACAAAACAGAGGCCTGCGGGGGAGGGCCGATAGCGGTGGCCATGATGACTTCACAAAAACTGGGTGCCCGTCATTCCCTGCTTTTGAAATACGCCAATTCCGGTGATGTAACAGGGGATAAACGTTCAGTGGTCGGTTACGCATCAGCAGTTTACTATCGATAAGAAACAGGGGAGAAAATGGAATTATCAGATCAGGAAAAAACCACACTTCTGGAAATCGCCAAAAGGGCAATTGTCGCAAAGGCTGGAAACAGAGAAATGCCTAAATTAACTTCAGATTTGCCTATTCTTAAGGAAAAGAGAGGTGCTTTTGTCACCTTAAAAAAGCGGGGGCATCTGCGCGGCTGCATTGGATACATTAAAGCGGTCAAGCCTCTTGGAGAAACGGTTCAGGAAATGGCTGTTGCGGCAGCTTTTCACGATCCGCGTTTTCCGTCCGTCAAAAGTGAAGAGATCAAAGATTTGAGTTTTGAAATCTCTGTTTTGAGTCCTTTGCAAAAGATTAAAAATATTGATGAAATTGAGGTGGGAAAGCATGGCATATACATTGTCCGGGGTTATAATTCCGGTTTGCTCCTGCCACAGGTGGCAACGGAGTATGGCTGGGACAGGGATAATTTTTTAAAAGAGACCTGTTACAAGGCCGGGCTGCCACCAAGAGCATGGAAAGATAAAGAAACTGAAATATATATTTTCTCAGCTGATTATTTCGGCAATAAAGATTAGATTATTCTATTTTCATTCCCGGATATTTGTTTAAATAATTTAAAAATTTACTTGACAAAAGCAAGTATAAAAATTAAAGTCCGCAATTCGCACGAAGCAGTGTAATGGTTTTGTTGCGTTTAAAGCCAGGAAGGCTTCCTGCGAAACGATTTGATTTAGAAGAGTTTGCTGGCGTAGCTCAATCGGTAGAGCAGCTGATTTGTAATCAGCAGGTTGCGGGTTCAAGTCCCATCGCCAGCTCCAGTTTGAGCTTTGTGACTGGAGGGGTTCCCGAGCGGCCAAAGGGAGCAGACTGTAAATCTGCCGGCGGAGCCTACGGAGGTTCGAATCCTCCCCCCTCCACCATATAATACGGGTAAGCGGGAGTAGCTCAGGGGCTAGAGCGTCAGCCTTCCAAGCTGAGGGTCGCGGGTTCGAATCCCGTTTCCCGCTCCAGGTTTTTTATATAAATACCGGTTGTAGTGTTTTTAAAATTGCAGCGCCCACGTAGCTCAGTCGGTAGAGCACATCCTTGGTAAGGATGAGGTCACCAGTTCAATCCTGGTCGTGGGCTCCAGTGAAGGAGAATTATGCGAAACAATATTATTTTAGCCTGCACAGAATGCAAACAGAGAAATTATACGAC
>JAQVLL010000428.1 GCA_028704195.1 Smithellaceae bacterium | reverse complement strand
TGCCGTATCAAGGTGTCGGAGTCCTCGCCGTGTTCGGGATAGTAAGCGACTCCGACACTGAAACAGACGAGGTTGGTCACGTTTGTCCCCGCAAGGGCAATCGGGTTCGTGAATTTGTCAAAAAGATGATAGATGATATTTTCAATGTGATCCCGGTGGATAATACCTGTCAGAAGAATCAGGAATTCATCTCCGCCGAATCGGGAAATGGTGTCATTTTCCCGCCGGACGACTTCTTTTAGCTTCCCTGCGATTTCAATCAGCAGCTTGTCGCCGATTTCATGTCCGTACTGATCGTTGACGTTTTTGAAGCCGTCAAGATCCATAAACAGCAGGGCCAGTTTTTCGTTTCTTCTTTTGGCCGCGACGATGGCCTGTTCCATACGATCCATCATCAGTTTTCTGTTGGGCAGGCCGGTAAGCGTGTCGTTGTATGCCAGCTGTATGACCCTTCCTTCGGTCAGATCAACAAAATTGCCCAGCAGGGCCTGCTTTTCATTCATGTGAATAAGAGAGACCGAACCCAGAATCCATTTGATCTTTTCATCCTTTGTCATGATGCGAAACATGAAAAACGTCTGTGCATGGTCCGTGTAGGCTCCCTGGATACTTTTGGTGACATGCTCCCGGTCTGCCTCAAACACGATGTCTTCGAGGACCATGTTTCTCAGCCGTTTCTGTGAGAAGCCGACAATTTCGGCAAACGCTTTGTTGGTGAAAATGAATCTGTCATTCTGGATGATGGAGATGCCGAAGGGGGACATATTCAGCATGATCTGCATGAACTCATGGAGTTCATTGACCTGTTTGGTAGCAGAGGCGTATTGGATCCGCAGCCGCTTATTTTCACTGATCACTTTTTCCAGCTGCTCTTCGATCCTGTTCGGAACGATTTTAATTCTTTCCAGATCTTTTGGCACGTTTTATCACCAATCTTTGGTCTGGCGTCCGGCGTCACCCGGCCACTCTTTGAACAATGGCTTACAGGGCCAAACGCGCATTGATCAACCACCTCGCAGTGAGCTGTCAAGGTATGAAATGAACATTATTACATTGCAGCAAGCCACGGTCAATTAACGCTCGTCCCGCGTGAGCGGGATTAAAAATCTGCCTGTCTTGCTTCCCGGTTACTGAACCCCCCGCTTTCCGTTTATGAAAAACGGGGGGCATAATCCTTGTGCCGCTTACTGAATATTCTTGTGGATGTATTCGGTCAAATCACCCATCCGGTTCGTGTAGCTTCCATATTCGTTGTCGTACCAACCGAAAATTTTGGCGTGGATCACCGGTATCTTCAGGGTTTTGTCTCCAATTTTCTGGAGGATATCCGCGGGCAGATTGGGGACATGAGAAAGATCAACCGGAATGAAGGCGGTTCTTGTGTGATTAAACTGGCCTTCAATGATGACTGCCGCGTCTTCTCCGATCAGATCGGTCGAAACATTCTGCTGCATCGTGAACCGGACCAGCGGATTGTTTTTTGCGGCCTTCTCATATATTTCATTGAGTTTTTTGGTGTCGATATTGGCCATTTCACCCGCTTCGTTCTGTCGCGCCTGGAACGTTGCGTTCAGGATGATGAGGGACAGGGTGTTGGTCGGCACGCGGATGGAATCGCCCATGAAACCGATGTTTTTCACTTCCGGAATGACCTCGATCAGGGCCTTTGCGGCTCCGGTTGAGGTAAGGATAATATTGTTCAGGATGCTGCGTGTCTTGCGGATATCCTTTTCGCCCGCCTTGGGCAGCTTGTCCAGAACGCTCTGGGTGTTGGTGACGGCATGGATTGTGGACATCGACGCCGTTAGAATTTTGCTGGTGTCCTCATTGTCCAGAAGCGGCTTGACCATGTGGGCGAGACCTGTCGTGGTGCAGGACGCCGCTGAAATCAGCAGGTGCTTTTTGGGATTAAATGCCGTGTGGTTGATCCCGTAAATCAGGGTTGTCGTGTCGTCAGGGGTTGAAAGGGCCTTGTTTTTGATCTTGAACGGCGCGGAATGGATGACCGCTTTTGCGCCTCCGTTTAAGTGACCCCGGATGGAACCTTTCTTGTCATCCACGGGAGTCGTCGGATCTTTGAATGTGCCGCTGCAATCCACGACGATATCAACGCCATGTTGACGCCAGGGGATATTGAGCGGGTTTCTCTGCTCACGCAGGATCGTCACCGGAATGCCGTCGATCAGCATTTTTCCGTTTTTATCATCCGTTACCTGAATACAGGGTTTCGCTTTATAGCCATAAAGGAACCGGTGGAGTAATCCGTATGTGGCATCCGCCTCGATCAACCGGGCAATGGTCTCCATCCCCGCTCCCACATCGCGTCCCTGGTTTACGACGATTTCCTTGAAGTACTTTCTGCCGACATGGTGCCATAGCGTTAATTTGCCGATTCTTCCCAGACTGTTGATGCCGAGCACCGGCAGCCTGCTTTCCTTTGAACTGCTGTTGGTCATGATATATTTCCTCCTTTACCCCCTAGGTGGCGGGAATGATTTTTTCTGCTGAAAAAAACTGGAAAGGCGCATAGAACCCCAATGATTGTTATGGAAGGTAAAATCGTATAAATATTGATCAATCCCGATATTCATATTGCACTGAGGTCATTTTGAGAAGACCCCAGTACCTGTACAGGAA
>JAQVLL010000041.1 GCA_028704195.1 Smithellaceae bacterium | reverse complement strand
TTTATCAATCACTTTTTCTGCAGGCAGTGATGGGTGAAGAGAAGCCCCGGAAAAATTCAGGGTGAGTACATTTTCACTAACGTTGAACCGGTAGACCGGATCGGCACTGAGATCAAAAACAATTCGCGTGTGATCCGGTGCCGCCCAGTGGCGGACGTTGGTGATTTCGGTCGCGGCAAATCCCTGAGCAGACAGAAATAGAGACAAAAGAATCACCGCGCAGGACAGCAGTCTTCTCATTTGCTTTGTCATTACCGAATGCATAATTTAAGTTATCAAATTTTCACAACAACTGCAACCTTTAAGAAGAAGGTGCAAGGGACAAGTAGAAAGGTGAAAGGTGAAAAACAAACTTACCCCTTACCCCTGCGGTCGCTGAGCCTGTCGAAGCGGTCCTCGTCCTTTTTTATAAAAATGGTTGACAAGCTCTTTTGTAAATGCGATTTTCACCGCAAAATTAAGAACCAAAGCAAAAAGGACAGCGATGCAGGAAAATCGATTCAAAGAAGCTTTATCGAACCCCTCCGTATTCCCGGTTACCTGGGAGCTTGTTCCGGGAAGAGGCGCCAGGGAGGCCTCGCAGGACAAAGCCCTGGCACTGGCCGGGCAGGCTGCCTCCAACAGCCACATTTTTGCTTTGACGCTCACGGACAATCCGGGAGGGACACCGGCCATGTCTGCCGATTTCATGGGAAGCGAAATTGTAAAACTGGGCGTCGAACCCCTCGTTCATTTTACCTGCAAAGACAAAAACCGCAATGCCATTGAAAGCAGCCTGTACGCCCTGGATCGCGCAGGAGTACGAAACCTGCTGGTCATGAGCGGCGATTACCCGGTTTCCGGTTATCGAGGAAGACCTGCGCCTGTATTTGATCTGGATCCGATCCATGTTCTGCAGTTGATATCGGACATGAACAACGGGCTTGAATATCCTGGAATGAAAGGCAGCATCCGCCACCAACCCGCCGATTTTTTTGCCGGGGCGGTTGTCTCTCCCTTCAAGGCAACTGAAGCGGAGCAGATCCTCCAGTACAACAAACTGAAAAAAAAGATCGAAGGCGGCGCCCAATTTATCGTCACACAGCTGGGATACGACGCAAGAAAATTTCATGAAGTGCTGCTTTACATGAAACAAACCGGCTTCGACATTCCACTGATCGGGAACATCTACATCCTGCCGTTCGGCGCGGCCAAAATGATGAACCGCAACGATCTGCCCGGATCGGTCGTTACCGATAAACTGCTGGCAGACCTGGATCGCGAACGGAACGATCCTGACAAGGGCCAAGGCGCCAGAATCCTGCGAGCCGCCCGAATGTATGCCATTCTCAAAGGAATGGGTTTCAGCGGCGTGCACATCGGAGGACACAACATCAAATATGAGCAGGTTGATGCAATCATCGATATGGGAGAATCTCTCACATCGCAATGGAAAGACCTGGTGCGGTATTTTGATTACCCCATCGACGGCGGATTTTATTACTATGAAAAAAATCCGGAAACAGGTCTCAACCGCGAAGTCCCCGTTAAACTCGTAGATCAGCTGTCTGATGTTAAAATCGGATGCTCTTATGGATTTTCCCGTTTCTTCCACCGGTTCATGTACGAGCCCGGGAAAAATCTTTACGGCTTCATGAAGAGACTGTGCGGCAAGATCCAGGGAACAAAAATGGAAGGGCCTTTTCACAAGATGGAGCACCTGACCAAGGTTGCGCTTTTTGACTGCAGGGACTGCGGTGACTGCGCCCTCATCGACGTAGCTTACCTTTGCCCGATGACGCAATGCCCGAAAAACCAGCGCAACGGCGCATGCGGTGGAAGCTATAAGGGATGGTGTGAAGTTTATCCGGGAAAAAGGCTTTGCATTTATGTCCGCGCCTATGCCCGGCTGAAAAAATACGGAGAGGAAGGACAACTGTCCCGGGAAATTGTCCCTCCCTGCAACTGGGATCTTTATCAAACGTCCTCCTGGATCAATTACTACCAGGGTAAGGATCACACCTCCCAAAAGCTCAACGACAAATCCTCCTGATAATTTTATTCATTGAAGATTACGGCGGGATATAGTAGGAAGCCCGGTGTGGGCGATTAGCTCAGTTGGATAGAGTACTGGCCTCCGAAGCCAGGTGCCGTGAGTTCGAGTCTCACATCGCCCACCAATACAATCACCGTAAAGATACCTTACATCTTTAGGAATTATAATGAATATATGGATCGCCCATGAGCGTTAGTTATCTTCTGATCGCGTTTGCGATGACAGTCATGTTAATCGCCTGTGCGGGAAGCGGCGGGCATGTCAAGAAGAGTCCGGAAATCAAGACAGATTCAGGTTCAGAATCCATTTCGACAGAGGGGGAAAAAACAGAAGAACACTCCATCCTTTCCGAATCCGATGAATTTGCGGAAGCCCTTGTGGCTGAAAAAATGACTGAACTAAAACAGCGTCTGGCCAGGAACGGAGTCCCCGAAGAATGGTTTGACGAACAAACCAGGCATGAATCCTTCCAAGTTCACTCCAGTATCGCCCGTTACTTCCAGAGATCCGCCGAAAAGCAGGTCGATTATGACAAGCAACGCGATGAAGCCTGGTATTTCGCCAGACTGGGTGTGGAAGCCAAAATTGAAAAAGGCAAGATGTTCATTGAAGCCCATAAACCTATCTTCAACATGGCCGAAGCCAAACACGGCATTCACAAGGAATTGATCGCCGCCATCCTGGGGATCGAAACCAATTTTGCCGACCGTCATCAGCGGGGAAATTTTTACGCGTTCAATTCACTGGTGTCTCAATATGTTTTTACAAAACGGAAGAAATTTGCCGTTCGGGAAATCGCTGCTCTTTACAAATTTTCAAAAAAGACAGGGCACCCGCCACAGTATTTTACGAGTTCTTACGCGGGCGCAATCGGATGGGGGCAGTTCATCCCGTCGTCACTGCTGGCTTTTTTCGTCGATTCAAACGGCATTCATGAGGATACCGACCCGTTCTCGCTTGAAGATACCATTTTCAGCATAGAGAACTACCTCTACAGGCATAATCTGTCAGGAAACAATATCGATGATCCCGACGCCAAATACAAAGCCGTTTTTGCGTACAATCATAGTGACATTTACGTATCCGCCGTTCTCTATATTTATGAAGGGCTGCGGGATTATGCCCGCACGGAAAAGCCGGAAGAATCAGTTCACCTTCCTGAAGATGAGGTCCAATCAACGGAGGAAGCTCTTCCGCCCATTCCATGAGCCGGCAGATATTGTATTCGCTTGATGCTACCATTCATTGCCGAATGCAGCGAATATCACACCACTATAATATGTATCAAAGCATAATCTTATCTTTTTTTCACACTCCGCATTTCATTACCTGCGATTCATGATTTACTTTTTAACGACCTGCGCTTTACGCATCCGGGCAATTGTTCGGATGCTGGATTCCGGCAATATTGTCACCGGCTTGCCTGTCGATAAAGCCAGACAATAGATATTCGCGACTTTTTCCAGCAGCTCTGCATGAAGGATGGCTTCGTCCAGCGTCCTGCCCAGTGCCACAATGCCATGATTTTGAATAATACAGGCATTGGCACCGCCGGCAAGTGTCCTGCCGACATTCCGGGCGAGTGTTTCGCTGCCCGAAAAGGCGTAAGGAACTATCTCAATCACGGGTCCCAGCGACAGGGAAACCTCATCGAAAAGGGAAGGAATCGGCGTATTAATCAGGGCAAAGACACTGCCGTAAATCTGGTGAGTATGAACGATGGCTTTGACATCGGGCCTTTTCCGGTAAATGATGCTGTGCATCCCCGATTCCATCGACGGTGTGCGGTTACTCTTCACCTGATGAGTGGTAAGATCCAGTCCAATGATACAGATGTCGTCATTAGACATGTCCCTGTACGCAACACCCGACGGCGTGACAGCCATTGTTTTGTCATCAATCCGTACTGAAACATTGCCCCCTGACCCTTTTGATGAACCGAAATAGCCGTGCCGTGAAAGCCAGATGCTGGCATCGAGAACATCTTTCCGACAACGATTAAACTTCAATTTCGTGGCCACGACAGTCTACCTCCTTTTCCGGCCGTTTTAATCTTGCCTTCCTAATTTAACACAATGATTTTAATTAGCATATTACACTCATCGCGTCCGGAAGGTCAACTTAATCCTTGATTTTTAATCCTTGATTTTTTGTTTTACATGTTATAGAAGAATCGTTCACAATTTAATAGGGACTCCCCTTGCTCCTGAACTTAATCAGGGGCTTTAGAGCCGAAAGGAGGAAATTTTGAAAAGATACGAAGTTATCGCTATTGTCAAAACGGATTTGACGGAAGAAGAAATCAACGCCATCATGGAGCGGTCTTCCAACATCATCGCCGAACGTCAAGGGGTCATTGCCAAAGCTGAAAAATGGGGCAAACGTCGGCTGGCCTACGAAATCAAAAAACAAAAAGACGGATTTTATTTTTTCATCGATTACGCCGGTGAAGGTTCCATTGTGGACGAGATGGAAAGAAATTTTAAAATTGATGACCGGGTTTTAAAATTTATGACCGTCGCCAAGGAAGGTGCTGTCACCCGTGAAGGAATGGAAGCGGAAGTGGCCGCAGCGGAAGTGAAGCGCACCCAGATACGAATCGAAACCGACAATTCAGCAGCAAACAAAGATGAAAAGGCCGCCGCAGGCGAAGCCAGACCCAGCAGGCCGGCTCCGCGAAAAACAATCACACGGGAAGAAAATACAACGAAAGGGGAATAACCATGGCTGTATCCAACGGCGAAAGACCATCACGTCCGCCTCACAAAAGATTTTTTCACAGAAAGAAATTCTGCAGATTCTGCACGGACTCCAATATTAAAATTGATTATAAAAACCCTGTTATCCTCAGTAATTTTGTAACAGAGCGCGGCAAGATTATGCCCAGAAGAATCACCGGCAATTGCGCCCGTCACCAGAGAGAACTGACCGTTGCCATCAAGCGCGCCCGCACCATCGCCATCATGCCTTTTGTTACTGCGGAAGGCAGATAAAAAAGTTTTCTCAAATGCCGGTTGGTTTTATACCTGTGGGTTGGACCGGCCGGCATTTGATTTATCCGCAGGCAGAAACGTTTTTCAGTATCATTGACGTTTTTTCAGCACAGGTTATACCCTTGGCAAACACAAATTTATTGTCTTCTAACAGCCCGTTTTTCAAGCTGTTGCTGATTATCACATTTTTTTCAGCTGCCTCCCTGATTCCCTTTATCGGTTTACTGTTTCTCATGACACTGCCGATGGTTTTATTTATCCTGTACCTGCTGAATGATCAGACCAAAACACTGCTCGCATTTCTGGTTGTGCTTTGCGCCATGGCAATCGTCCTCTCGTCCATCCATTCCATCATACCCGTGTTTGCCCTGACGGTAATGGGACTGGCCGGCATGGTGATGGCCCGGACAACACAAAAGAACTATTCAATTGAAATCATCACGATCCTGCCCTCTCTGATTCTCCTGGGTGCGATCGGCTTTTATGTTTTCTACAGCGCATCTCAACTTTCCATCAGCCCCATCCAGCTGATTGAAAAATATTTCACCCAGGCTGTGGAACTAAACATTCAATTTTACAGCCGGATGCCTTTAAAGCCCGAAGAACTCAAGGCGATTCAAGACAGCAAACCCGCCGTCATCCAGATTTTTACCGGAATTTCCCCCGCCCTTTGCATCATTGCGGTATTGTTCACGGTCTGGATGAACACGCTCATGGGGAACAGAATGCTGAACAAAGTCGGTGTTGTCCTGCCCCAAATTTCCGCCCTGTGCAAATGGCGGGCGCCGGGCTGGCTGGTGTGGCTTTTTATTGCAGGTGGCAGTTTGAGTCTACTTGCGCAAACCAACATCCGTTTTTGGGGACTCAATGTTTTTCTGGTTGCATCTTTTATCTATCTGCTTCAAGGCCTCGCTATTGTTAGCTTCTTTTTTCAGCACAAAAACATCCCCTTCTTTTTCCGCTGGCTCAGTTATTTTTTAATTGCGATTCAGCAAATTCTTATGATAGCAATAGCTGTAATGGGGTTATTCGACATCTGGATTGATTTTCGGAAATATTTTCGTAAAGATCAGACAACAACTTGATTTTATAAACAATTTAATGACAGCAGGAGGTTTTACATGAAGGTTATCTTAAAACAAAACGTGCCTTCTCTGGGCAAGGCCGGTGATCTGATAAAAGTTCACGACGGTTATGCCCGCAATTTGCTGATTCCGAAAGGCCTGGCTGTCGAGGCAGACGATAAGAATATCAAAGCCTTTGAATTTGAAAAAAAGAATATTCTGCAAAAAGTGCAAAAAGAAAAGGCCGGCGCGCAGGAACTGGCTACCCGTCTGGCGCAGGTTACGCTGACGTTACCCCGAAAAGTAGGTGATCAGCACAAGATCTTCGGTTCAGTCACATCCAAAGATATCGAATTAGCTCTCAAAGAAAAAGGCTTCGAAATCGATCGTAAAATGATCGTGCACGATGAACAGATCAAATCCCTGGGGGAGTTTAAAGTGAAAATCAAGCTGGCACCGGGTATCGAAACGGAACTGAAAGTGAATGTTGTCGGCGAAGAATCATGAAAGATATTGACCCTGCATTATATAAGCTTCCCCCGCAGAATATTGATGCGGAGCAATCCATTCTGGGCAGCATTCTGCTGGAGAATCATGCCATTAACGCTGCACAGGAAATTATCAACCAGAATGATTTTTACAATGAAGCACACCGGAAAATTTTTTCCGTCATCGCCGAGCTTGCCGACAAAAACGAGCCTGTTGACCTGATTACATTAAGTAATGCCCTCAAAGACAGGAACATTCTGGATTCGGTGGGGGGCACCGCTTATCTTGCTTCACTGGTAGATAATGTCCCCTCCGCCGCCAACGTTTCCAACTACGCAAAAATTGTAAAAGAAAAATCTATTTTGCGAGGACTGATCGGTTCAGCCACCGAAATCATCAACAGCTGCTATGAAACAGGTTCTGATGTTGATCAGGTATTGGATAGAGCAGAACACAGGATTTTTGAAATATCCGAAAATAAAGTCCGAACGTCTTTTTATCCTATTAAAAATATTGTCAGGGAAAGTTTCAAGGCTATTGAAGACCTCTTTGCCCGCAAGGCGCTGATCACCGGCGTGGCCACAGGGTTCGAGAAAATCGACGACATGACATCCGGCTTGCAGAATTCCGACCTGATTATTATCGCCGGTCGCCCCAGCATGGGTAAAACAGCTTTCGCGCTCAATATTGCTCAGTTTGCCGCGCTGGAAAGCCAGACACCCGTTGCGATTTTCTCACTTGAAATGTCCAAGGAGCAGCTGGCCTTCAGAATGCTCTCCTCCGAGGCAAAAGTCGATTCAGGACGGATTCGCAAAGGCTATTTAGGGGAAACCGACTGGCCTAAACTGACGACAGCGGCGGGCCGGCTTTCGGAAGCGCCTCTTTTTATAGACGATACGCCCGCAATTACCGTTCTGGAGATGAAAGCAAAGTCGCGGCGGCTGAAAGCGGAATCGGGCCTCGGGTTGATTGTCGTGGACTATATTCAATTAATGCGTGCCAGTGGCTATCAAAATTCTCGCGAGCAGGAAATATCGGAAATCAGCCGTTCGCTCAAAGCGCTGGCCAAAGAACTGAAGGTACCGGTGATCGCTTTATCCCAGCTCAACCGGAAAGTGGAAGACCGCCCCAACCGCAGGCCGCAAATGGCAGATTTGCGTGAATCGGGCGCCATTGAGCAGGACGCGGACGTGATCGCCTTTATTTACAGGGATGAAGTATACAACAAATCCGATGATAACCCTGATAAAGGCACTGCCGAAATCATCATCGGCAAGCAACGCAACGGCCCTACCGGATCCGTGAAACTCGCCTTTCTGGACAAGTTCACCACCTTTGAAAACCTGGCGCGTCCGGATGCACATCCACAATGAAGGATTGGGCGTAGCTGAACTAGGCGATCATCATCAGAAACCTTTTTTCGACATAGGCGGACATGAAGGACAAAGAAATCATCGTCAATGACCGAATGCAGAAAGGCTACCGTTACTTTCTGACCAGGCCCGTTGGCAGAGATTTCGATCCCGAATTCCGGCCGGAACTGACACCGAAACAAATGCTGGAAATGGGTGTCTTCGGCGGGAAATACATGACCGACTGCCGCAATGAATTCCCCCGATCTTGGTTTTCCAGGGCCAGACTTTGCCCCGAACGTCATGATCCGAAACTCAACTGTTTTGGCGTCAACGCGTCAAAACCACTATCCTATTGGATTTCCAAAGGCTGGATTTACCCTGACGACCCCCGGGGCTGGTTTCAATGGTATTGCCGCTACTACATGGGCCGCCGCTGCCCGGACGATGAAAGGCAGATCAAGCGCTGGAAAGCCATGCAGCGACACATCGCACAACTCCGCAAACATTGTCCGGCAGGAGACCTGCACTGCCGGCGCAGACAGCGCCAGGCCCTTTTGCACTGGGCTTACGACAGCCGCAAGATGTAAAAAAAAGGCGCTCCATTTCGGGAGCGCCTTTTTTGGTTAAGAGTTAAACGACTTCTTTCTAGCCCAGTTTTTCAGCGGAAATTCTCATGCTGTAGAAAGAGCGATACGCGAACACAAGAGCGATCAGCAGGAAGATAACTGCCAAGCCCAATTTCAAATTCGGGTTCTGCATGGTAACGGCAATTTCCGTTGCCAACAGACCAAACAGCGTCGTGAATTTGATGATCGGGTTCAAAGAAACAGAAGATGTATCTTTGAAGGGATCGCCGACGGTGTCGCCGACAACACTGGCTTCATGCAGCGGGGTGTTTTTCATCTTCAGATCCACTTCAACAATTTTCTTGCCGTTGTCCCAGCAACCGCCGGCATTGGCCATGAAAATCGCCTGGAACAGACCGAAGAAGGCGATGCCGATCAGGTAACCGATGAAGAAGTAGGGGTTAAAGAAGGAAAACGCCAGGCACATGAAGAAGATCACAATGAAGATGTTGATCATACCCTTTTGAGCATACTGGGTACAGATCTTGACAACTTCCTTGGAGTCTTCAATCGAGGCTTCCTGCTTGTCCAGTTTGATGTTCATCTTAATGTACACAACCGCCTCGTAAGAGCCGGTGACAACCGCCTGAATGGAAGCGCCGGTGAACCAGTAAATAACGCTACCACCGGCAATCAGACCCAGAATGATTTCCGGCTGAACGAGCGAGAGTTTAGCGATAACATTGCCGAAAAGACCTTCGAGCATAATGATGATGCCGAACACCATCGTGGTGGCGCCGACAACGGCGGTACCGATCAGCACGGGCTTGGCTGTCGCTTTAAAGGTATTGCCTGCGCCGTCAGCGGATTCCAGGAAGTGCTTGGCCAGTTCAAAATCAGGCGTGATACCGTATTCTTTTTTCACAACGTCCTTCGTGTCGGGACGTGATTCGATCAGAGACAGTTCATAAATGGACTGTGCATTGTCGGAAACCGGTCCAAAGCTGTCCACAGCAATAGTCACGGGACCCATACCCAGGAAACCGAAGGCAACCAGACCGAAAGCAAACACGGGCGCGGCAAATACGAACGCCGGGGGCATAATCGCCAGGACGGCAGCCTGCTTCGACACCATGTATGCAACAAACATCAGGAACATAATCACCATGCCCAGCCAGAAACCGGAAAAGTTACCGGCAACCAGACCGGACAGAATGTTCAGCGAAGCACCGCCCTGCTTGGAAGCGTTGACAACTTCTTCGCAGTGACGCGAAGAAGTACTGGTGAAGATTTTGGTGAATTCCGGAATCAACGCGCCGGCAATGGTTCCGCAGCTGATGATGACAGCCAGTGCCCACCACAGACCGGCATATTCTACAGGCAGATCACCCAGCAGATAATAGCTGGCGATAAAGGTAACGGCGATGGAAACGATCGAGGTGATCCAAACCAGATTGGTTAACGGATGTTCAAAATTGAATTCTTTTTTACCACCAAAAGCGGCCTGACTGATACCGTTATTGATGAAGTAAGAAGCAAGCGAAGTCAGAATCATGAGGATTCTCATGGCAAAAATCCAAATAATCAATCTGCCGCCCATTTCAGGTGTGTCTTTCAGAGCCAAAGCAAGAAAAGTAATCAAGGCAACACCGGTTACACCGTAGGTTTCAAAACCGTCCGCCGATGGACCGACGCTGTCGCCCGCGTTGTCACCCGTACAGTCGGCGATGACACCGGGGTTTTTCGGGTCGTCTTCGGGAAGATGGAAGACGATCTTCATCAGGTCGGAACCGATGTCGGCAATCTTCGTGAAGATACCGCCGCAGATACGCAGCACGGAAGCGCCCAGAGATTCACCAATGGCGAAGCCGATGAAACACGAACCGGCCACTTCCTGGGGAATGTAAACCAGAATAACGAGCATGACGAACAACTCAATGCTGACCAGGACAAGTCCCACGCTCATGCCGGAACGCAGGCAGATGTTAACGATGTTGAGGGGATTGCCGGAAAGAGAGGCAAAAGCGGCGCGGGAGTTGGCCACCGTGTTAATCCGGATACCGAACCAAGCCACTGCATAGGAGCCAAGAATACCTACAACGGAAGCAATCAGAATGATGACCACGGCTGATCCTCCCAT
>JAQVLL010000427.1 GCA_028704195.1 Smithellaceae bacterium | reverse complement strand
GTGTATCTTTGCAGTTTTCAATAAGTTCGGAAAAATGAAGCCATCCTTCTTCGAGATTCAGGCTCTTTGCCGTACTCACACCCAGCCCGTTGATGTAATCCGTGATTTTCGTGACCACCACGCGCTTCAATTTGGTGTCCGTAACCGCTTTCCGGACATTGTCCAGAAACATATCGAACGTGATCAGCGTGTCCATTTCGGTGTTTTCGATAATGAAGTGCAGTTCGGCGGGCGTATAGAGCGGATTCATATTCACCACGATCCCGCCCAGATGCATAATGGCCAGATAGGAAATGATAAACTGCGGACAGTTGGGCAGATGAACGCCCAGACGGTCTCCCTTTTTCACCCCTTTCGCCGCCAGCGCATTGGCCATCCGGAGAACCTGCTCACGGATTTGCCAGTAGGTCAAATCCGATCCGTAAAAACGGGTGCAGACTTTATCCGGGTGAATCCCGGCGGTCATCAGAAAAATCTTATGCGCCGGGTTGCGGGGATAACGGATCGTGAAGGGAACATTGTAATCATAAAATTTATGCCAGGGTTTCGTCATCATAAGCCGGGACCTCCTTGAAATAATATTTTCAAAAATCGCGTATTCTGCTTTTCAGGTTCAACTTCCCTGCCTGGTGTTTCTCTCCCGCCTCCTGTCCTTCGACTTTACTCCTTCAGCGCCCCGGTAAAGTTTGCGGAATCGACCTTAATGGCCGCGCCTTCGTTATTCATGATACACTCCACCATGCCGAAGAATTTGGGAAACTCTGCGCCGATGAAAAACTGTGAAGACAGCACGCGCCCGCTGTAGTATGCCGCTTCGTCGTTATCTTCGAGGATCTTTTTACGGTCGGCGCCTTTGGCATCGCCCACCAGGGCCCTCGACTTCGGAAGCGTAATCGTCAGACTCCACAGGTGCAGCCAGGCCACAATCAGCGGAAACATCGCCTGCTGGAGCGGGGTTGCGTTCGCCACCAGGGCGATGAACTTGCCTTCCTGAAGCTGCTTGCCCATCATGGCGATGATTTCACCGAGTTTTTCCAGTCCGCGAGCAACCGGCGCCACGTAGCGTTCATCCACGATGCCTTTGGCTTTGTCGATCGTGTCTGTGATATATTTCTTGAGGACCTGATAGTTGTACATTTCAGGGTTCATCAGGATTTTGCGCATCTGCAAATCAAGCGACTGAATGGCATTGGTGCCTTCATAAATCGAGAAAACCTTGACATCGCGCGCATACTGTTCCACCGGATACTCCTGGCAGTAACCGTAGCCGCCATACACCTGCATGGCTTCAGCGGTAACCAGCCAGCCGGCATCGGAAATACCGGCCTTCACGATGGGGGTGAGGATTTCCACAATCGCCGTCGAATTCTTAACCTCGTCGGCAGAGGATGATGAATGCATAATATCCTCGTGATAGGCAAGAAACAAAAAGAGCATCCTCATGCCTTCGACCGTGCTTTTCATGTAGAGCAGCATGCGTTTTACATCCGGATGCTCGATAATCGGCACTTTCGGGGCGGCGGGGTTCAGCATTTGCGTGATATGGGCGCCCTGAATGCGGTTACGGGCGTAGGTCACAGCGTGCATGTAAGCGGCGGAGGAAACAGCCTCTGCCTGAACTCCCGTATGGATGCGGGCCGCATTCATCAGCATAAACATCACTTTCATGCCCTGACGCTCCTTGCCAAGCAGATAGCCGACGCACTTTCCGTTGTCGCCGAAATTAAGCGTGGAGGTAGCGTTCCCCTTGAGTCCCATCTTATGCTCGATCCCTGAGCAGATGACATCGTTGCGCGCCCCGAGAGAACCATCCGGGTTCACCAGAAACTTCGGAACAACGAAAATGGAAATTCCCTTGGTCCCTTCAGGATCACCTTCAATACGCGCAAGCACCGGATGAATAATATTCTCTGTCATGTCGTGTTCGCCGTTTGAGATGAAGATTTTCTGGCCGGTAATCAAATAAGTGCCGTCTGGCTGTTTGACCGCTTTGGTCTTCAGCGCACCCAGGTCAGATCCGGCGCCCGGTTCGGTCAGGCACATCGTACCGCCCCACTTCCCCTCCATCATTTTGGGAATAAACGTATTCTTAACTTCTTCCGAACCAAAAGACGCAAGGATATAAAGCGCGCCGGTGATCGCACCGCAATACATCGTCAATGCCGTGTTGCCTGCATTAAAATACTCCGACGCCGCCATCGAAACACAGGAAGGAAAACCCATTCCACCCATTTCCGGAGGAAATACAAGAGAGTGGAAACCTGCATCAATATAGGAATGAAAGGCCTTGTGGAAGGATTCAGGAACCTTGACTTCATTTTTCTTGGGATCAAATTTCAGGCCTGTTTTATCTCCATCACTGTTCGATGGGTAGAACTGTTCCAGGGCAATTTTTTCGGCAAGATCAAGCGTATCCTCATAAATATTGCGGTCAAAATCTTTAAAACGATCAAATCGGTTAAGCTTCTCCAGTTCCAGCATTTCAAACATAATAAAACGGACATCACGCGAATCCACCAGTTGATTTAACGACATAAACCCCTCCTTCAGAAATAATATTTTTACCTCTCGATGATTAAGAGCCAGGTACTCAAAATTTTAAAATGAACGCCTTGTAAGATTTCACCCTCCGGTCAAAATGAAAATTTGATCGTGGTGA
>JAQVLL010000426.1 GCA_028704195.1 Smithellaceae bacterium | reverse complement strand
ATCAGACCCAATGGAAGAAGCCGGCCATCCGAAAAACGGTTCAGGTGATACAGCAGTCGGGTGCCAGAAGCGGACTGATTCCGTTGTTTCAGGACCCGATTAAAATATTTCAGGCAATCGATTATTATCAGCCGGACTTTGTTCATTTTTGCGAAGTACTTTCCCCCTTTCCGGGAGACCATGCCTCAATGATCCGCGAATACGACGCACTGCTCTCTTTGCAGCTGGATGTAAAAGACCGGTTTCCCCGGGTAGACATTATGCGTTCCCTTTCTGTTCCCCTGCCCGGTTTGCCGCAACCCGAAGATATTCAAAAAAACATCCTGGGTTTTGCCGAACGCTTCGCACCGTTTTCGGATTATTTTCTCATCGATACCCTGATCTGGAATCCGGAAGGGGCATCCGGGCAGCCGGTTCCGGGCTATGTCGGAATCACCGGTGCAGTCTGTGACCGGAACATGGCCAGAGCGGTTATAGAGGCCAGTCCGATACCGGTTGTTTTGGCAGGCGGTCTTTCGGGGCAAAATGTCTTTGATGCGATTGTCAGTTTAAAACCGGCGGGTGTGGACAGCTGCACGCAGACCAATGCTGTTGATCGAAATGGCCGTCCTGTCCGTTTTAAGAAAGATATGAAAAAAGTTCGTCGATTTGTGGAAGAAGTCCGCCGGGCCGACCGGTTTGTTCAAGGAGAAGGTTTTGCCGAACAATGCATCGATGCAAAGAGAATATGAGACCCTCAAGGCAATGATCCATTTATATTGCCGCGAGGTTCATCAAAATAATGAATCCGGGTTGTGTTTTTCATGTGGGGAACTGTTGACCTATGCAAAATCTCAATTGGAAAAATGCCCTTACTCTAAAGACAAGCCCACGTGTGACATATGTCCTGTCCATTGCTACAAACCCGCGCGGCGCAAGCAGATTCGGGAAGTGATGCGCTATGCCGGACCGCGAATGATCCGGTCCCATCCGGTGATGGCGGTCCGTCATCTGCTGAAAAGATTGAAAAAACCAAAGGCGTAAAAGCATGAAAGCAGCGATCATCGGGGCCGGGCCGGGCGGACTCTACGCGGCACTTGCGGCGGCAAAAAACAACATACAGATTGACCTTTTTGAAAAGAGAAACGTCGGAGACGGCATTGTATGCGGTGAGTGCATTTTTGATTCACTGGGCATTATGAAAAAACCGGGCAGGGGGTTATTGCATCCCGTAGATGAGGTTGTTCTTCAAGGATGTGGCTGCTACGTTTTCCCGCTGGGCCGGCATCGAAAACTATGGATGCTTGACAGACGATCATGGCAGCAGGAGCTGGCCCGGTGTGCCGCCCGCGGGGGCGTCACTCTTTATGAACACACGAAAATAACTCCTGCACGCCTGCTGGAGATGAAAAAAGAGTATGACTGGATTATTGATGCAAGCGGCGCTCCCTCAATAACGTCACGACTGAACCATTTTTCAAACGATTATTTTAAAGAGTACCTGCTTGCGCATCAGGTGAAGATCGCCGGTGATTTCAGCGCGCTGTGGCCACGCATTAAGATTGCTTTTCTGCCGGATATGCCTGCTGACTATCAGCCGGCCTACGCCTGGATTTTCCCGAAAGATACTAGGCGGGCCAATATAGGGGTGGTCTGCACGGTGCGGGGAACCCTGAAAAAAGACAAGCTGGACTTGAAAAATGTACTGGCTCAGACAATCCGTAAAGAAGGTCTGGACGGGGTGCATGTGCTGGAAAGGGGAAGCGGCATGGCCGCAGCGGGAATGCTGCCGCGACTTGTTTATGATAATATCATCCTGGCAGGGGATGCCGCGGGACTGACGTCACCTCTGCACGGAGGCGGGATCGATATGGCCTGCTTAAGCGGCGTGATGGCAGTGGATGTGATTGTCAACGGCAACAGCGGGGTTGCTGAATACCGCGAAAAACTGGAACGCTACACGAAGGAAAAACTCGCCCTGGAGAAGGTTACCATTCAAAAAATGAAGACCCTGAATTTTGAGCAGTTTGATGACCTGCTAGAAGGGATTACCTCCAAAAGCTTTTTTACCCGTTTCAGAACCGCGCTTGGCCATCGGGAAATGTTTTATGTAACGCTTAAATGGTTCGGCACAAAGAAGAGGGTACCGGACTGGCCGGTTTGAGGTTGATAATCCTGCGGACAGCTGGAAAAATCCGATGGTGATTTAAATTTTTAGGAAGAAATGATGATTGCTTGCCGGTCGAAAGCCGGCTATATTATAAAATAATATACATCATTAAGGGAGGTAAAAAATGCTAACCGTCGTAGCGAAGATTCCGGTTAAAGAAGGAAAGATGGAGGAGGCTCTTGTGGCTTTCGGGAAACTGATGGACAAGGTGGCCGCGGAAGAGGGTACGGTGATGTACTCTCTGAATAAAGACACCCTCAATCCCAACGTCCTGGTCGTTGTTGAACAATATAAAGACAAGGCCGCACTGGATGCTCATTCCACCTCAGTGGACTTCAAGACATTTTTTGCTTCTGCTGCCGCTTTTATTGGGGGTAAACCGGAAATGACCATCATGGAGCAAATCAGGAGCATCTGATTCGCGTCCGCCTTTTTTAGCCGCAAGGGAAATCAATTTTTCAGGTGATTTTGTCGCCTTTACGCGCTGCGAGGAGCTTTTCCTGAAATACTTTG
>JAQVLL010000425.1 GCA_028704195.1 Smithellaceae bacterium | reverse complement strand
TCCATGTGCATGAGCATGATGGAAAGATTCCCGAGAATCCCCATCAGAAGATTGTTGAAATCATGGGCAATGCCCCCTGCTAGTGTGCCGATGGCCTCCAGCTTCTGGGCGCGGAGGAGTTGATCCTCCAGGGCCTTCTTCTCTGAAACATCGATCAAAAATCCCCTGATGCCCACAGGTTCTCCATCCTTAAAGATGCCGGTGCTGCGCACCAAGGCCGGAAATGTCGTCCCGTCTTTTTTCTGCGCAAGATACTCTCTCAACGCAAGCCGCTCCCCGCGGACAACATCTCGAATAACGGTCTGCAAATGTTCGTGTTCTTGAGGAGCAAGGACATCCTGAATGTATAACCCTTTTTCCAAATCAGCCGGTGTAAAACCGAAGCGTGCAAAGGAAAGTTCATTCACAAAAGTGATTCTCCCGTTCATGTCGGTTTCAAAAACCGTTTCCGGCAAGAGCCTGGCCATGTCTTTGAACCGTTCCTCGCTTTGCCTGACGGCTTCCTCAGCTTTTTTATGCTCGGTGATATCAAAGAGTGACGCCACGCTGTTTCGGGTGCCTGGGATCATGGCCACGCTCAGGAAAAAGTGACGGATTTCCCCTTTTTTTGTCGGCCCCCTGAATTCATAAGTCGGCGGGACGGATTCGGGGCTGATTCTCCGCATCACATGCCGTTGTTTCATGATTTCCACATCTTCTTTAACGACAAAGCGGGACCATGACATTTTATTTTCTACTTCTTCCTTGGAATATCCCATCATTTTCTCGAAATTTTCATTCACAAACAGAACAGTCGTATCCTCGGCAAGAATCATGTTGGCTGTAGCCGTGTGCTCAAAGATGGCCCGGTAGTATTGTTCGCTGTTCATCGGGGTTAGTTTTGTCGTTTTATTTTGTTTCTGATCACCGGGAATACCGGTAAAGAACGGGTGAGGTGTTTCGGCGATTGATTTTTTATCTGTTTTCGGATTTTTATGATTCTTCTGTTTGCTCATTTTCCCGTTTCCGATAGAGATGATTTGCGCTGACCGAACGATTGATAAACAGACATTTGAAATCAAATATCAGGAAAACTTTTTTCAACCGGGGTGCCCAGTAAAATTGATCCATGAAAAAGAACTTTATTTTTAAGAATTATTAATTACCATAAACTTAAAGACAAGTTAAGAAGTTTTCTGCCTGTCTGATTCATGCGGGAATGGATATTATTTTTTCTTGAAAAAAATGATCGACAGGAACAGCGGAACCATGGAAAATTCTGTCTTTCCCGATTTGAAAAAATGCATAAAAACAGCCTGGATCATCTTGTGAAAAATGATCCCGGTTTTTAAAGAAACCAGACGCGTCAGCTTTTTTCCATGGTTTTGTGAAATTTAATATGCGGCCACTGTTCCATGACATGGGAAAGGCGCCAATCGGAGAGCGCAAGATAAACCAGATTGCCTTCCGTATCCATCGCCAGATTCGTCATATTCTTTTTCTGGAAGTCTTCCATCTTTCCGGCATCATCCGACGTTACCCAGCGTGCGGCGGCATAATCGGTTTTTTCATAGTCCGCGTAAACGCTGTACTCGTTTTTCAGCCGTGACATGGTCACATCAAATTGCAGCGAGCCCACCGCGCCCAGGATATTGTCTGACCCCCACAAAGGTTTAAAAACCTGAATAGCGCCTTCTTCCGAAAGCTGAATCAACCCCTTCTGCAGATGCTTGATCCTGAGCGGGTCTTTGAGCCGCACACGACAGAAATGCTCCGGGGCGAAATGCGGGATGCCGGTGAACTTGAGGGGTTCTTTTTGTGAAAAAGTATCACCGACCTTGATGGTACCGTGATTGTGAATGCCAATAATATCACCTGGATAGGCTTCTTCTACATTTGTCCGGTCCTGTGCCATGAATATGGTCGCGTTGGACAGGGAGACTTCTTTGCCGATGCGGTGCTGCATGACGTGCATGCCGCGGTGAAATTTGCCTGAGCAGATGCGCAAAAAAGCAATCCGGTCACGGTGCGCCGGATCCATGTTGGCTTGAATTTTAAATACAAAGCCGGAAAAATCATCTTCATCCGGACTGACCTGACGAGTCGTTGTCTGGCGCGGGACCGGAGCCGGCGCGATTTCCACAAAGGCGTCAAGCAGTTCCCGGACGCCGAAATTATTGATGGCGCTGCCAAAGAAAACCGGTGTCTGACTTGCTTTTAAATATTCCCTGATGTCAAAGGGATTTGCCGCACCCTCGAGCAGTTCGATCTCCTCGCGGAGTTCCCCGGCCTGACTCTCCAGCAGTTCATCGAGCAGAGGATCGGACAGGTCATGGATGACCATGCCGTCTTCCGTGCGTCTGGTTTTGCCCGGTGTAAAAAGATGCAGTTTTTTATCGTAAAGGTTATAGACCCCCTTAAAACGTTTTCCCATGCCGATGGGCCAGGACAGGGGAGCGCATTCAATCTGCAGTTTGTCTTCAATATCCGACAGAATGTCCAGGGGAACAAGGCAGTCACGGTCCATCTTATTAATGAAGGTGATTATGGGTGTGTTGCGCAGACGGCAGACTTCCATGAGCTTTTGTGTTTGCGTTTCTACGCCCCTGGCGCCGTCGATCACCATCAACGCGCTGTCCACTGCGGTGAGCACGCGGTAAGTGTCTTCGGAAAAATCCTGGTG
>JAQVLL010000040.1 GCA_028704195.1 Smithellaceae bacterium | reverse complement strand
GCCAAGACCGACGCACATGGTCGTGAGTCCGTACCTGGCTTTCGGATTCAACTCGAAATCCTGCGCCAGCTGCATGCTCAGGCGCACACCGGAACTGGCCAGCGGATGGCCCATGGCAATGGTTCCACCGTATGGATTAAGGCGCGAATCCTGGGGAAGCTTCATGCCAAAATGTTTCATGAAGCCCACAGCCTGTACAGCGAAAGCCTCGTTCAACTCGATGATGTCGAGATCTTCAAATTTCATGTTGAAATTTTTGAGAACCTTTTCCGTGGAGGGAACAGGACCCCATCCCATGATGGACGGATCCACGCCGACAAAGGCGGCGCCGACAAATTTCATCTTGGGTTTGATACCCAGCTCTTTGCATCGTTTACCGGACATCAGGAGCGATACACACGCACCGTCGTTCAATCCCGAAGCATTTGCCGCTGTGACGCGGCCTTCCGCCTTGAACGGGAATTTTCTGAAGTTTTTAATGCTCTCCAGGGTTGTCCCGCGCTTGGCCTGTTCATCATAGTTGGCCACTCTCCACCCGTTGGGTGTGAACACGGTCATGTCAACGCAGTGTTTATTGTAATAACCTTCATCCAGGGCCTTGAAGTATTTCTCAAGACAATGGAAGGCGTATTCATCCGACTCTTCCTTGGTCACAGGCTGCTCGCCATTCTCCGGCAACCAGTCATGAAGCTTTTCCGCCGTGACGCCCATGTTGAAATACTTCGGGTTAACCATCTTCTCAGTGACGACCCGCGGGTTCGGGTCTGCGCCCGCTCCCATGGGATGGTGCGCCATATGCTCCACACCGCCCGCGATGATGATATCCGCACAGCCCGTCTTGATGAACGACGATCCGATAGCCTGGCAGGTCATGCCGCCCGCGCACATTCTGTCCACTGAAAATCCGGGAACCTTGTCGGGAAGCCCGGCTGTGAGAACCGTGACTCTGCCCATCGTGGTGCCCTGATCGCCGACCTGCGTTGTCGCGCCCCAGATGTTATCGTCTACTTCGTCCCACGGAACGGTTGGGTTTCTTCTGAAGAGTTCTTTCATGACCTTGGTCACCAGGTCATCCGCCCGCGTGGTCCAATAGTGTCCGTCCTGTTTGGACCTTCCGAACCATGTCCGCACGCCGTCAACAAAATACGCATCTCTTAAATCCATACATCCTCCTTCGTACTTGTGTTCTTGGTTATTTGAACAGAGATTCACCGAGTATGATGAGACCTCATGTATCCTTAACTTATAAGAGTTAACATTACCAAATGAGTTTTGTCAATGAACTTCTGAATGACATGAATGTTCAGATAAAAACGACCCGGGGCTTTGGTGCAACAATCGCAACTTTGTCTTTCAGAATAATGACTTATCGTAACGCTTTTTATGACCTTGATTCCATGACATTTATTAGGAATTGGAGTCTATTCTTTTCGCTTCCACGGCCTGCGTGCGGACAACAAAGTTCGACCTGTCATTTTTACAGGTACGGTTAACGACACTTTGTCTTCACGCGTTTCGGGGAAATTCAAATCTTTTCATATTAATGTAACAGGACATGGTAAATCACATAAATCCATGAAAGAAAACCGTGGAAAATCGCCCACAACACAGAATGATTGGTGCTGTAACTGATGGTGATGGCCAGTGCCGTGCCGAAAGAGATTCCTGTGGTTACGATATGTCCGTACATCGCAGCCTCCTTATAAAGTCTGATTTTCCCAGAATGGTATCAAAAAACTTAATACCCACGCCTTACAAAATCCGAATCGATTATAACTACTTTAAACTTTACAAATAAGACCGTAAAGACTTTAATAACCATCGGCTACCTGCGTCCTTTGCAATCTGATGCTCCCGAACCGTACCCTGCCGATGTTTCCTTCTCCAGTACTCCTGCCTTGAATGTCAGAATGTAAATAAAATCGTTTTCACCGCAATTATAGTACCATTCCTCTACCACTACCGTCTCTTCGCTGTATTGCCCGCCATAATAGTGTCCCCTGTAATACCCTCCGCCGGTGGTCCCCCGCGTTTCCGTTTTCACGGCCTTTTTGTACGTAGGGGGACCACATCTTAACAAAACAACTGCTTCCGAGTCGCCCGCAGTGACAATTTCATTACCGCACCTGAAGGCATGAACATCGATCGCCACAACCGCTGTCAATATAAACACCATGAGAATCCGCATGAGACCTTTTTGCATGGCAGAACCCCTCGTTAAGATTTTTACTTCCTTAAGGCCCATTTATAGGAAATGTGCTTCTGCAAGTCAATAACGATATTGAAAAATCATCAGCCTTGGCAAATTGGCAATAAATACAACTTATACCAGACAAACACAGGCATCGCCATTGACATTGATGATGAGCATCACTATATTTTTAATATGAGAGACTGCAGTGTTCGTATGGAGTCTATTCTACTGGATGTTAACGAAAAGTAAATCGTAGGGTCTTTGTGGTGATTATCACCCCTTATAGACCGAATGTTAAATGATGGACTCCAGTAAAAAGACAACACGGCATAGGCGGCTCTCATTTTTTGTTTTATAAAAACGGCAAAATTTGGGCACGATTCATACAAAAAAAGTTTTTTACAAATTAAAGTAGACCTCCTTTCCGGCAGATCAAAGTTGAATGAACTGCCTATCATAAACAATTTACTTTGCTTTGGTTGATCATCTCTTTTTGATCGTAAAAAATGCATATCGTGAATAAGAATTAAAGTGAGAAATACGAAAATTTAATCCATAGAAGAGTGAACATGGAAGGAAAAAGTTGTAAAGACAGCAATATCATCATGACTCAGCAAATGAACCCCCATGATGCAAATCTTGCAGGAAACGTCCATGGCGGGATTATCATGAAATTCATAGATTCCGCAGCCCTCGCCGTTGCGGTTCGTCACGCAAGGGTCAATACAGTGACGGCCTCCATTGACCGGCTGGATTTCCATTATCCGATCTTTGTCGGGGATCTCCTGACTGCACGAGCTAGTTTGAACTTCGTAGGGCGAACCTCTATGGAAATCGGGGTTCGGGTGGAGACCGAAAATCTCATGACGGAACAGATACATCATACATCCTCTGCTTATCTGACCTTTGTTGCCCTTGACAAAAGCGGTCGACCTATGATGCTACCCCCGCTGGTCTTAGATACAGATGAGGATCAACGTCAAAATCTTGAGGCAAAAACCAGAAGGGAAATGCGTCTGAAAGAAAAAAGAAGGAAAAGGCAAACCATGTTAATCCAGATAGCACTGCTGACTCCGAAATTCTTGCATAGCTCATGATATACAGGTGTAATGCAAACATTCACCAATCCGAAATAAGGGAAGTGCTTCTTCATTCGGCAATATTTTGTTTTTAACCATTGTGACATTCATGCCCGTGCACGGCACAGGCGATTCCCGAATCTTTCAGTTTGCCGGAAAGCCAGCTTTCAGCAACGACTTTCACATCTCCTGAACATCCGCGCAGCACATCAATGCCGTGACTGTTCAGGATATTGACGGCTCCCTGCCCCATGTTGCCGGCCAGCATGAGTTTTACCCCTTTTTCAGCAAGTGTCCGGGCGATATCAGATTTGCATCCGCAACCGGCAGGGGAAGCAATTTTTTCTTCAGCCGTTATTTGCTTACCGCTATCAATGGTGAATAGCGTAAAGTGTTCACAATGTCCGAAGTGTTCGTCAATATGATTCATCCGTGATGGTAGCGCGATTTTCATAAGTTTCTCCTTTAAATAAATTATTGATGACGGTGTATTTCCTTACCTCTGCTCCCATGACCGCACGACCGTGTTTTGTCCAAAGAAACTTCGCCCCCTTCAATTTTCAGGGCCTTGCCGTTGATCAAAACGTCAGCTAATTTCTTGTGCGCCGATTCAATGATTCTGCCAAATGTCTGCCGCGAGATATTCATTCGGGCCGCTGCATCTTCCTGATACAACAATTCGTGGTCCGCCAGGCGAATCGCTTCAAACTCATCCAGGTTCAGGATGACCTCCTCCAGCTCCACAGCGGGGATTCCCCGGGGCTTGAAATAATTTTTATCGGGTATCCTACAAATATGGCGTCGACATTTCGGCCGGGGCACGGATCTTTATTCTCCTTTTTCTTCATTATAAGCATATGCCCATAACTTGTCAAGAGATGAATGTATGTTCCAGACACTGCTCACCTTCGGCCTGTTTTTCCTGTGCCGCATTGCTAATATTACTGATTGCACAACCTGGTTTGGACAGAATATTGGCTAACCGGGAATTTCTTGCAAGACGCGTGAGTTACAGCGCCATAAAAGGCCCCTGATGCGTCAGGACAACAATCGACATTCTTAACTTCATTGATGGCCCTTAAAATAAGGCGTCAGGAAGTGATATACAAAGTTGCCTGCCCGGCATAAACGATAACGTATCTGAGTACAAAACCTCCCACAAGAACTGCAGCCGTCGTAACGCCGGAAATCCATGGGTTGTGTTCCCGTAGAGCTGTATGATCGACGAAATGAGGGAAAAGCTCATAGATTTCGAGGCAGAAAGGAACCAGTATCCCCACCACTACGGCGAACCCCCAGAAGAGAAAGGTATATTCACCTCCCATGATGAGTTTGGCGGCCTCCGCCGAATTGCGCGAAACTGTGTAGAGGCCAAAGATAAACAGGATGATCGTGATCATGGACAGAATCATGAGAAAGAAATCAACGGAATGGATGACAAACTTATTTGTTTCCACTTTCTCTCGGCTCATGCCCTTCATCCCCATGATAAAACAACCGATGAAGCAGACTGAAGCCGTCCCCGTCTTCAGGGCCGACACGAGGAAGAGCATGGGCAGCATGGGATTGTTCCAGAAAGGTCTTGGCGAGAGCACCCCTAAAAGCACGCCTGTATAGATGCCTACAAAAAGGGCCACCGGCATTCCGATCAGACCCAACAATGGTCTGAAGCGCTTAAGGTGTGGGCGGGTCATGGATTCCAGGAAACGGCTGTCTCTGATCCGGCACAAAACGGCGGGCTTATCCCGATTCTTGAGCTTTTCTCGAATGAATTCAGCAAGGTCAATCCGGTCTGGCAGCCAGAAATAGAAATTCAGAAAACTGAGGATGGAAAAAACTAGAAGCAGCCAGGCTCCCAGGGACATGACGGAGTTGATCTGGACGGTCACAAGGAGTTTCCAGAAAGTAAAGGGCCGTTCAAGGTCATAAATAAGAAATACAAGTCCGATAATCAGGGGAAAGGGAGCAATATAAGCGCCGATCCGCGCAATGTCTTCGTATTTTTCCTCGCCAATGAAATAGGCAAGAACCGATATCGCAAATGCTCCGGCGCTTACCCCGGCGACGAAAAGATAGACCGCTATGGTCCAGTTCCAGAAAACAAAGTGCGTTCCTTCCATGTTTCACTCCCAGCTGTGTTGTTCAAATGAATAAGACGTTTGGATTTCCTAAACGCGTCTGCCACCCATCGGGCAATCTTGATTCGCCGCCGGCGAATCGGGTCTTAGCTTCACCCACCGCCTGTTTTGGGCTTAAAATTGGGATCTTCTTTCCCAAAAGAGGCGTCCTTGAAAAAAGCGGGTGTATTTTTCGCGTAGGCAAGGTCAATGGGTTCCTTCACCTCTTCGGTTGATGCTGCAGCCGACCAGAGATTTTCCTGATTAGACAGTTTAGACGCGCTATCCGTCTTGCTGCAGCCCGCCAGCACAGGTACGGCACATGCCAGTAAACCGGCAATGCCCAGTTTAACAAATCCTCTTCTTTCCATGATCATTAACCTTCCCGTCACTTGTTTCATGCTCTAAAAATAATTGTACGAACTCAACAGCATTTTTGTAAAAAGGTGAAGAGCCTGCCTTGTCCATTTCCTTTTTCAGCTCCGGAATCCAGTCGAGATGATCCTCTACGAACGTTGATATCCATTCCTTCGGCGCCGACTGATGAAGCAGGGAGAGGAACTCCAGTTCAAGCACTAAATGGTCGGGTGTGCTGCGGAAGTCCTCCGGAATCTCCAGTGACAGGCGCTCATAGATGTCCAGAAGGTGAGCCGCCCAATCTCCCATCACGAGCCCCTTGGATGCGGCAAAAACCATACCGCAGTCTTTATCCAACGTCCACGGCTTGTAAGTCGATTCAACGAGTGAAATCCTTACACCGTCCATGTCGGTGAAAAGCCTCTCGTATTCGCTCTGAAGAGCACCGAGAAACGAATCCCGGTCCCATCCACGAATAAAGGGCGACGCCATCTCAGAATCACGCCCCCATTTAAGAAAACATTTTGCAAGCAGACGGTGGAAGCTTTCCTGCTCCAGATCATCCACCAGCATTGCATCGGGCGGTGCAAACAGCATCGCCGCGATGGAACAAATCTGCTCTTTCTCCTGTGTCGTCATCATCTCAAACCTTTTTGTAAAAAATCCTCGGCCGCGTATCAAATTCTTCTTTGTAAGTCTTCAGCAAGTGTACATTTTGGGCGACGTAACGGGAAATTTCGCTGTTGGGATCATCGAGGTCACCGAACATGCGGACTCCGGTCATGCAGGTAGTCACGCAGGCCGGCTGCCCCCCCTGCTCCACAAATTCGAGGCAGAAGCGGCATTTCTCGATGTATCCTTCTTTCTTGATAATACGTACATTGTAAGGACAAGCCGCAATGCAATACTTGCAGCCGATGCAGTCTTTCTCATTGACCAGAACAATTCCGTCCTTTCTCTTGTAAGATGCGCCGGTCGGACAGACCGAAACGCAGGGGGGATTGTCGCAGTGCTGGCATTGAACGGGTAGGAAAACACGGTGGAAGTTGGGGAATTTGCCGTATTCCCTCTCCTCCAGAAAGTTGTATGCTTCATTTTCCCGGAGATGGTTCAGGTTTTGACAGGCTACCCGGCAAGCATAACACCCCACACATTTTGTTTCGTCAATGACCATTCCGTATCGTGCCATGATATACTCCTTTAAGCCTTTTTCACCTGAACAATAACCTCCGACGCCATCGCATGACCCACGGCAGGATCAAACAGGGTCGGCAGGAAATCGTTGTAGGACAGTCCCTGATCATAAGCCGTCGTCAGGTATTTCGAAAAATTGCCGTAACCGCTGGGAAGCCATACACAGGAAGGGTGCAGGCCCTCCGTCAACTTTACTCTAATTTTTCCTTCCCCAATCATGGATTTCATTTGAACGACATCCCCATCTTTCAATCCGAGCTTTTCCGCTCTTGCCCGGTTGATCCACAACCGGATCATGTCGTAACGGCGGCTGATGGCCATGAGGTAGGGCTGGTTGGCGGTCATGGCATGCGTGTGGTATGCCTGTTTGCCATGGATAAGCCGGAAGGAATGAGGGTCTTTGTCATCCGGCGAAACAAGCGGCGCCTCCCAGCGGGGAACCGCAGGGTAGCCCAATTCATTAAGAACCGCGGAAGCAATCTCTACCTTTCCTGACGGGGTATCCGCTTTTACAAATCCTTCTTTCCATTGAGGACCTACAGGCAGCACCCCCTTGGCTTTCAGGCTTTCGAGGGATACACCGAATGGCTTGAGCCGCAACGCATTTGCCTCGTCGAGGGTAAAATTGAAGTATCTGCCTACACCAAGGTGTTTGCCCAGGTCCGTAATAATCTGAAAGGCCGAACGGGTGTCGAAGACAGGCTCTATGGCCTTCTGCTGGATGGTGACCTGGGCCTGTTTACCGGAATGCTTGGTGTCCACCGCATCGTCTGCCTCCAGATAGAAAGAGGCGGGAAGAACATAGTGGGCAATGGATGCGGTCTCTGAAAGCACCGGATCAATGACCACCATAAGATCCAGTTTCTTGTAGCCCGCGATGACTCTTTTCGGATTGGGATTTGTCCTGAGGGGGTTATGGTGATAAACAAACCCGCATTTGAGTATCCCCCTCAAGGCAAGTTCAGGGATGGCATGTGTTATGCCGTCTCCGTATGAACCCAACGGGTATCGACCGGGTATGCCGGTTCCATCCGCTTTGGAACTGGAAGGACCCGCGGGGGCGGGATGAGTGGGCTGCAACTCCCCAAGATTGGCAGATTCTGAGAAATAGATTCCTCCCTCCCGATTGATATTACCCAGAAGGCTGTTGGCGATGGCAAGCGCTCTTGCCGTTTGAAAGCTATTGAGGTACTGGGCTCCGAAGGCTCCGTGATAACCGCGATGAATGAGGGCACGCGGTTTTTGCATGGCCATTTCCCGCGCAATACGCACAATGGTCTTGGCCGGAATTTCACATATTTTTTCAGCCCAGACCGGAGGGTAGTTTATTATCTCGTCCTCGAGCTGCGGGAAACCGACCGTGTGATTCTCGATAAATTCTTTTTCATAAAGCTTTTCTTCCACCATGACGTTGATCATGGCCAGAAGAAAAGCGAGATCCGTACCCGGTTTGATGGGCAGCCACTCATCAGCCAGAATTGCCGTTTCGCTATGCCGTGGATCAACGACAATCACCTTGGCCCCTTTTTCTTTGGCTTTCACGATATCCTTGACCTGTCCAAGATCGATCCCTCCGGCCGGATTGCGTCCCATGATCATAATGTATTTTGAATTCACCAGATCATTTGCGGGGAGCTTCCCCACGGTAAAATTCCAGGCAGCATTTCTTGCGGTGAAGCAGGTGGATCCATGGGTAAAATAATGGGGACTGGTCAGGGAATGCATCAGCCTCAAGGCATAGCCATGGTTGGGCATGGGATAGTTGACCCAGAAGATGGATTCAGGACCGTTATCCATAAGGATAAGGTTAATTTTCTGAGAAATCTCTTTATAGGCCTGCTCCCAGGAAATGGCCTGAAATTTCGTGCCGACCCTTTTCAGGGGGGACCGGATTCTGTTGGGATTGTAAAGGTCATGAACATAGCCGTGACCTTTGGGACAGATCACCCCCTGATTGCCGTTAGCCTCAGGGTTTCCTTCAATTCTCCAGATACGCTTGTTCTTGACGTAGGCAAAGATGGCACAACGGTTTCCACATCCGTTGCATATGGTGGGGATACGGGTCACGGGACCTTCCATGCTGGTCCTGGACCAACTCGTAAAATCGAAAACCCCCATGGAAAGAGCGCCGGCCGCCAGTCCCGAGCCTTTCAAAAAAGTCCGTCGCGATATTTTTATCGGTTTCATTTTCGTTTTACCGGGTTTTTCCATTAAGATTAAAGAATAATTGCTTTAAAAATGAGGGGAACCGGCAGGACAATCCGGCGCCCCCTTCATTCTGGTGATTAGCGTTCCACCGGGTAACCTGCTTTTACCCAATCTGCATACTGGGCTCTCATGAGAATTGCATTTTTATATCCGAGGTCATTGAGCGTTTTCGTGGCCAGGGCTGAACGGCCAATTGTTTTGCAATAAACATAGATCTTGGTGTTTGTATCCGGAATCTCTTTCGCCACCTTGAATTCCAAGGTTCCCCTGGAAATGTTTTTTGCCCCCGGAATGTGGCCCGCGGCAAATTCACTTTCGTCCCGGACGTCCAGATAAATGGCTTTTTCCTTGGAATCGATCGACTTCTTGACGTCTGCAAGCGTCACATTTTTAACAGCCTTCTTGGTGGACTCAACGATTGACTTAACCTTGTTGTTGACTGGATGTGACTTTGTATCCTGCGCAATACTCATACCGACCGTTGAAAGCATCAGGGACAGCACCGCTACAAAAACTAATAATTTTTTAGACATTGTAATCCTCCTGAAAGTTTACTGTTTTTGTTTTACTTGTATCAATTATTATACCATGTTTAACCATTGATGGAAATTAAAAATAATATAATATTTTCTTAGCCATAGAAAAATCAGAACAAAATATTGTAAAATGTATGCGTTAATGTTAACCATTATTTAACATATGTTTCTTAACAAGATGATTCAGTTAACATCCATGGTAGCGCGACGCAGGAAAATCATCATCAGGAGCACATCATGAGGAGAGATCTGGGAGACTACTGGAAAGTAATTGTGGACACCATGATGAATGGAGTCATGGTCGTCGACACGGATGCCATCATCATCACCGTCAATAAGGCGATGAAAGACATTACCGGCTACAGATCAGAAGAGTTAATAGGAAAGTCCTGCACGTTGCTCGACTGTGACGGTTGCTTCGTAGCCGGCCCAAAAGGACAAATAGAAAAAATCTGCCCGCTCTTTACGTCCGGAGAGGTTGTGAGGCGACGCTGCCAAATGCGCAGGAAAGACGGCTCCTTATTTTATGCATTGAAAAATGCGACAGTTCTGAAGAATGCCAAAGGCAAAATCATCGGCGGCATTGAGACCCTGAACGATATTTCCGACCTTGTAGAGAAGGAAAAGGCCATACGGGAGCTGAAAGACCTTTTTCTCCCCGGAGACGCCTTCGAGGGAATCATCGGGAGCGCCCCAAGCCTTCACGCCGTCAAGGAACTGATACAAAACGCGGCGGCATCCGATGCCCCTGTTATCATATACGGGGAAAGCGGCACCGGTAAGGAACTGGTGGCAAACGCCATCCATAAACTGGGAATGAGGAACGGGGAACCTTTCGTCAAAGTAAGCTGTGCCGTCCTTAACGAATCGCTCCTCGAAAGTGAGCTCTTCGGCCACGTGAAAGGCGCTTTTACGGGAGCGGGTAGAGACAGGAAAGGACGATTCGAGGCTGCCCATAAAGGCGATCTTTTCCTGGACGAGATTGGAGATGTGCCCTTATCAACGCAGGTGAAGCTTCTCAGGGTACTTC
>JAQVLL010000039.1 GCA_028704195.1 Smithellaceae bacterium | reverse complement strand
CCGCTTACGAAGACACGGAAGCTTATCCGAACCTGACGATCCGCGTCTCCGGGTACGCCGTCAACTTTATTAAGCTCTCCAAGCTCCACCAGCAGGAGATCATCGCCCGGACCTTTCACGAGGCGATGTAGCAGGCAGCGTACGGACCCAGAAGCCTTCTGCACCAATACGGTTGGCGTCCCGGACCACCCACACTTTTCGCGAAGCGATCAAGCCGGCACCGCTCGATCGACGCTTCCAGCGAGGCAATCCAATGAACACACAACTCAAACGAATCATTCGAGGCCGGATCAACCAGTTTCAGAGCCTGGGCACCGTGGACGGCCCTGGCCTGCGTTACGTAGTTTTTATGCAAGGATGCCCGCTCCGTTGTATCTACTGCCACAACCCGGAGACCTGGAACCGCGGTGGCGGAGAATCCTATACCGTTGACGAAGTACTGGAAAAGATCCTCCGCTGCCGGGCCTATCTTTCCGGCGGCGTAACGGTTTCTGGAGGCGAGCCCCTCCTGCAATCCCCCTTCGTGACTGAACTGTTTACCCGCCTGCAACAGGAAGGGCTCCACACCGCCCTGGATACCTCGGGCATCGGCGACATGACCTGCGCCGAAGCCCTCCTTTCCGTCACCGACCTGGTCCTCTGCGACCTGAAACTCGCCACCGCTGCCGACTATCTGAACTACACCGGCGGGCGCCTGGAGCAGGTGCTCGCCTTCCTTTCGCTCACAGAAAAAAAGCGGATCCCTCTATGGATCCGCCATGTGGTCGTGCCCGGGCTCACCGCCGACCCGGCGTATATCGGAGAGATCCGCCGCCTGGCCAGCCGCT
Source organism: Smithellaceae bacterium (assembly GCA_028704195.1). Lineage (GTDB taxonomy): Bacteria > Desulfobacterota > Syntrophia > Syntrophales > Smithellaceae > UBA8904. The sequence continues at coordinate 9,891 of JAQVLL010000039.1, read as the reverse complement.
ATTCAAACCTGGAAAAAATCGAGCTGCTGCCCTTCCGAAAACTCTGCGCCGCCAAGTACGAAACCCTTGGCATCCCTTTTCCCCTGGCCGGCACGCCGGAATGCAGCCGAAAGATGCTCGATCAACTGAATGAAGAGTAAGGCATACTGCTTTCTTTTCTACGCATCGCTCGAATGCCCGTATCCGATGTTCTCTTTCGCCGTCCGGCGGCATTTGAAATAGATCGCCTCCACGCTTTTCGCAAAATCGAGATAGGAATTGTTCTTGTCCGTACCTTTCCCTGATGTACTTGTGCGGATTTGAAAAGGCCCCTCTTTTTCCAACAGTCCATCCAGCTGATCCTTGAATTCTTCGAAGGATTCATACTGCCAGCCGTTCACCCCGTTTTGGATCACATGATCCAGGGAAGGATCCTTGCGGCACAGGGCCGGCACTCCATTGACCAGGGCTTCCAGTGTGGACAGTCCCTGGGTTTCACTCCTGGAGGCGCTCACGAAAACATCTCCGATCTGATAGTAGGAGGAGATTTCGCTGTGTTTCACCATCCCGGCGAAGACGACCTGCCTGTGGAGCCCAAGCGACCCGGCATACGCGCGAAGCGATTCCCGCCTGGGACCGTCACCAACGACCAGAAGCGTCAGATCCTTTCTGGAAAGCTTCGACAAAAAAAACATGATCTCTTCCAGGTTTTTCTCCTTTGCCAGCCGACCGACCGCCACCAGGATCTTGTTCTCCTCCGGGATCTTCAAACTGAGGCGAAGCGCCTGTTTTTCATGGTCTCCGATGGATTGGGGCGAAACGCCCACATCCAATCCGGTGGGAACCACCTCGATTTCCGTCGAAAGGCCGTAGCTTCGCAGCATCGCTTTCACTTTTTCCGTCGGCACGATGACACAGGCGGTCCTGTTCAGGACCCGCTTGCTGAACTTCGACACCATCGCTCTGCCCAGCCTCTTGTTGGGAATAAAATAATGCGTGTAGTCTTCGTACACGGTATGATAGGTGTGAATGATGGGAATGTCCAACAGCACGGCGATATAGTGCGCCATATAGAACGTGCTGAATTCCGACTGGGAATGTATGATGTCGGGCTTCCACCGGATCAAAGCACGTATGTGCTTGCTCACCCGCAAGGACGTAAAAGCCACACGTGCGCCGGGATACACTCTGGCTGCGTTCACGGAGCTGATATAGGTCACATTCCCTTTGGTTGCGGAGCGCCTGCTGGGCGAAACCGTCAGGATCCGCACTTCGTGTCCCAGTTCTTTCAGCCCTTTCGCAAGGTTTTCTATGGATACCACCACACCGTTGATCACGGGGTCGTACCATTCGGTCGTTATCAGTATTTTCAAGCGGTTACACCTCTTCACATTTCGTAGGCCGGCCATTTCCCGGAAAAGCTTGGAGCAAGGATCAATTTGCCTCCTTGCTTATACAAGCCCAGAATGCATTCCAATCCGGCCTTGTATAACCAGTTTTCCCTGGGTGTTCGCGCGTAGTTGATGGGGTTGACGGTGATCATATCATCCAATGTATAAACCGTATTGTTCTTTCTATTTGATCAGGTATTGTACTCATGTTGATCCAGTCCACCCTGCTGTGTGCATCTATACTTCTAATCTTCCTTCGCCATGGCGGAAATAAGGTCCGTCCGGGTAATGATACCCACCAGGGCACCGTTTGGATCCGTTACCGGGAGACGGTTGATTTTCTTCTTGGCAAGAATGCGGGCCACTTCGTCGGCCTTTGCAGCCTCCGGGACAGTGATGACCTTTCGGGTCATGATCTCCTTTACTTTTTTCTTCCCCAGCATTTCAAAGCCCTTGTTCAAGGAAGTCATGGCTGCCACATCGGTATACGGCGAAACCCAGCCCGAAGAACTCACAAGGTTGATAATATGCGACTGACCGGAAAACTTAACGATGTCGCTGCTGGATAAGATCCCGATCACCCTGCGGTTTTCGTCCACCACCGGAAGGCCACTGATATTATATTTGGCAAGCACCTCCGTTGCGGCTTGAATGCTCTCCTCCGGCCCGATGCTTTGAACCTGGGTCGTCATCATTTCTTTGGCTGTACTGTACATTTTCGTTCCCTCCTTCTGTAATTGAGTTGACTGAAAAAACCTGCAGCCGTTATGAACATTATAACCTTTTGGTATCCGGGCGGCAATGCATCTGATCTTATACATCCATAGGTGGCACAAGCTCACCACCTCAGCTCCTGCAATTTGCCATATTATGTTATTTGTTGGACTTTTATACATTGCATTGTGCTATAACTTGTGCTACGTTGTAAAAAACTATAACATTATTCAAAGTTAGATTTGTGAAATATTATGTGGAGGAATCGAATGATAAAGATAAACTTCTATAAAGATTCTTTGTTGAAAATGTCAAACGGCGTACAAATCAATCAAAATATACTAGATTTTGTAGCAACAAACATTCACCAGACCACTTATTTTACCCACGAAAAATTTTGTGCAGAGTGCCAGTGTACAAGAACACAATTAGAAGAATTCTGGGAGGGCATCGGCGCTTCTGATTTTGAAGATTTTCAAAAAATACTTAGTAATCTAATGGATGTTGCCCATAAAGAAATTGATCAAAAAATGCCTTTTAATGAGGAAATTACTGATGTCCTTAAAACGATGTCCAATATAGAAATCAACAATATTTTTGCTTTTAAAGAAAGTCTCTCTCCCGAAAGATTGAATCGTTTGCTGAGAGATATATTGAATGCTCCAGAAGTGATTATGATGGGTGCGCGGACTTCGAATATCTTGGTTTCATATGCGACCAGCCTCCTAAATAAGATAGGGATCCGTGCCACAAACATCGATGCATCCGATACCAATTATTTTGATAAGATTAATAATATAGATAGATCTGCTCTGATTATTGCCATAGGTCTATCTCGATATCCTAAGGCTATACCAGTGGCTATGAATTTTTTAAAAAAGAAAGGCTTCCGGATTGTAGCAATAACCGACTTTCCCCAATCGCCATTAATTCCAATTGCTGAGTATCATTTTTTTGTGAAAATTAATTCTTATGATTTTACGGATTCTTACTCAACAACACTTATTTTAATAAACCTCATTGTAATTATGATATCTAAAATCAATAAAGAAGAAGTGGGGAAACGTATTAAAGAATTTGATGAAACAGCAAATCAATTAGACTATTTTCTGTAGGAACATTGAATTTCTCTAATAAGGGAGCAATAGGGATGATTGAGAAGTATTGTGATATCAAAAATGGTGCGCTTTATCTGAAAGAGATGTACAAGACAAACACATTCGGTAATATTGTTACGTGTAATCCCTATATGCTTGATCAGATTAAATTGATACAGCGAATCTCTCAATCCAACGCAACGGTCATGATTTCAGGCTTGACGGGAACGGGAAAGGAATTATATGCCGAGTACGTACACCAAGTCAGTTGCAGGTCTGACGAAAGCTTCTTGAAGATAAATTGCGCAACAATAGACAACAATCTTTTTGAGTCGGAACTGTTTGGCTATGCTCCAGGATCTTTTACCGGTGCGTTAAAAAATGGAAAAAAAGGCATTGTTGAAATGGCTGATAAGGGCACGCTTTTTTTGGATGAGATATCTGAAATGAGTCCTATACTTCAGTCAAAATTCTTAAGGCTGCTACAAGAAGGAAGTTTTATTAAAGTAGGAGACTATAAAGAGACTCGGGCAAATGTTAGATTTATTGCGGCAACAAATAAGGATCTCATGGAGCTGGTCAAGCATAATGAATTTCGAGAAGACCTATATTATCGTCTCAATGTTATTCCGATAACACTTACCGCTTTAAATCAGCGGCCGGAAGACATTATTTTACTATCACTGTATTTTCTTGATAAATTTAATAATATGTATCATGCAAAACGGCTTATCAACGCCGCTTTTATGGAAAAATTGTTGGCTTATGACTGGCCTGGAAATGTGAGAGAATTACAACACATGATGGAAAGAATCGTACTACTTGCTAGTAGTGACTATATAGAAGCGGATGAGTTCTCACTTGATTATATGCAAGGACTTTTCAGCAAACATGCTGTTACATTAGAAGACATAAAAATACAGACCTGCTACCCCCAATGCATACTATTTGATAAAACAAAGTCCCTAAAGGAAATGGTGGAAGAATACGAAGTGACTGTTATTAAAGAATATATTGCAAATTTCGGCAGTCTACGCAAGGCAGCTGCTGCTTTAAAAACTTCTCCGTCTGTTCTTTCGAGAAAAATAAATCGAAGTTGAATCAAAACGTACGATCGATAAACAAAAACCCCTATCAAGTGTTGCAATATGGGAATATCCTATCATAGTGTTCCTGCATTGCAACATTGTTGCTGTTTAAATATAGAAAATAGCTTGATTTTAGGCCTTTTGATTTGGCATGATTATTGCGCTTTATATTAGCATATTAGCTGATATATAGGAGGTATACCATGCAAATCAAAACACTGGGATTCCCCAAAATACATAATTTCCCCGGGGATGTAAGAGACTTCACACCAAATCTTTTTGAATACTTAAAGAAATACAAAGGGGTTGCGGTTTATCTTGAGCAAGGTTATGGGGAGGAATTGGGATATTCTTCAGAAGACTATTTGGCAAAACATTCAAGTCTTAACTTTGTGCCGCTTCAAGAAGTTTATCAACAAGACATGATTGTTATTTTGAAGGATCCCGAATTGAAAAATCTCAAATTAATGAAAGATTTTTCCGCATTATTCACCATGATTCATTATGACACTCGACCTGCCAATGTGGAACTCATCTGTAAGAAAAATATCAAAAGCTTTTCTATGGATGCCATTGTTGATGATAATGGTTTAAGAATGTTCGTCGACTATTTCGGTACTGCTTATGCCGGATGTGAAATTTCTTTTGAAATTTTGAAAAAAATACGGCCTGATTTCTATTCAACAGCACGCGACCCTTTTGTCGCGACAATTTTGGGCGCAGGAGGAGCTGCGCAAGCCTGCGTCAGGGCATTTGAAATGTTAGGCGACAGCGACTTTCTTCAGAATGGAGTTCCGGGAATCATATCGCAAAATATTACCCGTAGCATAACGACAGACCACGATAATCTTAAGGCTGTTTTGGCGAAAACAGATATTTTAGTTGACGCCACAAAAAGGATCAACCTATCAATACCCGTAATCTCTAACGATATTTTAGGTAGTCTACCACAAACGGCAGTTATTGTGGATCTTGCTGCGGACAGATATGACGTTAATGTAAACCCTCCAATCGTAAGGGCTATTGAAGGCACTGTAAAAGGATCCCCAAATCACAAAGTGATTTATCCTGACGACAAACTTTATGAACAGGTTCCTGCGTCAATTGAAACTAAAAACAGAAGAATAACAATAAGTTGTGATGCATGGCCAAGCGTCAACCCCGATCGATCACTAAAGTATTATGAAATCCTGATGAAAAATTATCTCAATGTGCTGCTTAACAAAGATATTGAAACCCTTGATGCGGAAAGTGACGATATTTTCGAAAGAGGACTTTATAGATCTTCAATCGCCTATTTCCTTTCCAACAGTAAAAATGTTTGTCAAAGGTAAGTTTGTTTATTATCTATAGCATTGTAATAGCAACTGTTCAGACGGGAGTAATAAAATGGAACATTATGGTATAATTTCAATAATTCCGCCTATACTGGCAATATGTTTGGCCATCAAAACGAAAAATGTACTATTTTCACTTTTTGTGGGCCTTTTCTTTGCGTCTACAGCACTTTCCGGATGGAACCCGATTTCTGGTTTCGCAAAATTGATTCCGGATTTTATTTACGCTCAAGTTGCTGGTGATTCAAATATGCAATCTCTTACGAATCTTTTGATAATCGGAGCTTTTGTGGCTATTATTGGTGCAACGGGCGGCGCAGCCGCATTTGCAAAGACGGCTTCAAAACTTGTTACGAGCAAGAAAAAAGCGGAAACTTCGATGTGGCTTGGTGGTTTGTTTGTCTGGTTCTCCGACTCTGCAAATTCTTTATTGGTAGGCCCTATATTTCAACCTATTGGTGATAAGTACAAGGTTTCCAGAGAAAAATTTGCTTATATTTTAGATGCAACCTCTTCTCCGATATGTGCTTTGGTGCCAATTATCAGTTGGGGAGTCTATATCATGGGCCTCATTCAAGTTGAACTTGATCTTTTCCCGGAGACGGGCCTCACCAGTTGGGAAGTATTTGTCGGAGCGGTTCCTTTTCAATTTTATAGCATCTTAACGCTAATCATGGTTGGGTTTGTCTGCATCACTCAATTTGATTTTGGGCCGATGCTTAAAGCCCAAAGAAGAGCTCTTGGAGGTCAAGTATTACGAGAAGGTGCTGTCCCGCTTAGAAACACCGTGGAAGCCAAGCTTCCTGATGGTGTAATAACAAAATCAAGCAGTGTAATCATTCCGATTTTTGCGGTGTTAGCAATCATGTTTACGGTATTTTTCTTGAACGGTTTTCCCAAAGAGAGCCTTTCGGGGACGGTTATCAGACAAGGCATTTCTCTCGGATTTATTATCGGTGCAATTATTGCGGTTGTTTTATCTGTGAGAAACAAGGTTTTTACCTTTAAAGAAGCTGAAAATATCGCATTGGGTGGAATGAAAGATATGGTCTATCTCATGATCCTTATGGTTTTTGCATGGTCTTTGGGAAGTGCCTGCAAATCTCTCGGCACGGCCTATTTTATAATGGATATAGCAGAAGGTTTTCTTAATCCTGCATTTCTCCCGGCAATACTATTTATTGCCGGAGCATGCATGTCCCTACCTACTGGATCTTCCTGGGGGCCCTACGCAATCCTGATGCCAATAGGGATTCCTATTGCGGTTTCTATGGGCGCACCACTTATGGTCTCTGTTGCAGCAATCATTAGCGGAGGGCTTTTCGGGGATCATTGTTCACCGCTTTCCGACACAACACTATTGGCGTCTATGGGCGCCGCTAGCGATCATATGGATCATTTTAAAACGCAATTCCCCTATGCATTACTTGTAGCCGGCATATCTACTGTACTGTACATTATTGCCGGCTTTACGGAGAGTGTCATAATATTAATTCCTGGAATTGCACTTCTATTTGGCATGATTGTTATGCTCCATAAGATATCTAAAAAAACGGCAGAAGAACCAAGCATGAATTAGACTGTTCTAAACTTCAAGCGGCACTTATTGCCTTAGCTTCCGTGTAAAGTTGATACGGATAAAATTGATTAAACAAAATGGTGTGGACCTCCTAACTGACTTCCCACACCATTTTGTACCAAAAGCTCCAGTAGCAAACAATGTTCACTCTCCTAGTCCTATATGTTTGAAATAAAACATCCGCCGCCCATAACGACCTGCCTTTTTGTCGCAAAAGCATACTATTTTCTTGAGCTTCCCATATCAACTACGTCGCTAGCTTTAGTAGATTCTTGCTTTCTGCAATTGCATGGAGAAAGACAATCAGGGTACCCCACGCTTTTCCCTTGTCCAAAAGACCATAACGATTCGGCCTTTGTTGCCCATTGCTTTGCCGCATTTACACATTTGGAGGAGAGCTCATGAACATCTTCCGGACTCATTGCTTCCGTAGAATGTGCTCCGGAGTCGTCCACCATTGAAGCCAGTCTTCCCGGGTTGTCCAGCAATGGACACGGTTGCAGCATGTTTTCGTTGAACGGCTGATTCTTGCGGTACGCCATAAATAAAGGACCCTGAAATCCTTCCAGCAATGTTTTTTCTCTCAAATTTGTATCGGAATAATGAATAAATGCGCAAGGTTCAAGATCTGCGTTGGCATTGATATGACAATAATTTCGCCCACCGGCAATGCATCCATGTACATACTCGCCGTCATTCCAAAAATCGATGGTAAACAAAGGTTTTGACTGCCTGAACTTCCGCACCTGGTCATACATGTATTTTCTTTGCTCTGCTGTAGCGATCAGATCTGGAGCCGCATCTATGCCAACTGGCATATACGTAAAAAACCAGCAAAACTTTGCACCCCATTCGATCATTTGATCAAAATAGGCTTCACTGCCGATCAGTTCCGCATTTGCCTTAGTGTAGCAGCAAGATATCCCGAAAGGAAGCTTCTTGCGCTTCAGGATTTCCATGGCCTTTTCTACTCGATCATAGGTTCCTGTCCCGCGCCGAAAATCAGTCTCAGATCGAAAGCCCTCCACACTAAGGGCGGGAATTAAGTTTTTGACTCGCAGCATTTCGTCGGCAAACGCATAATCAATCAGTGTTCCGTTGGTAAACGCAAGAAATTGACAGTCTGAATGCTTGTTGCATAATGCAATGACATCATCCTTGCGAACCAAGGGCTCTCCGCCTGTATAAATATACATGTAGATCCCCAGCGCTTTCCCCTGATCGATGATGTCGTCCAGTTCATCAAAACTCATGTTTAGTTTGTCTCCGTATTCGGACGCCCAGCATCCTGTACAATGAAGATTGCAGGCGGAAGTCGGATCGATCAGCACAGCCCATGGAATGTTGCAGTCGTACTTCTCGGAGAGATCTTTCCGCTTTTTTGCCGAAAGTATATTGGAATGGACCACAAGGTTCGTAAAAGTTGCTTTCCGCACCTCCGGGTCGATATCCGTGTACAAACTGTTGATCCATTTTCGCCAATTGTTGTCCGGATCTTTCAGCGCTTTTTTGACCGCTTTCACCTGCCGGGACATCTGGCCTGTATCATCAATTCGTTCTACCCAATCAATAATTTTAGGTATATTGTTTTCCGGATCTTTCTCCAAATAACTATAGACGAGAAAAAGTCCAGCCTTTTTAAACGTATCAGAAAAATTCATATGACCCACCTTTCCAGAATAAAACATTCGCCTCTTTTGACATCTCCACTTTATTCCTGTAAAAGAAATTGATAAACAGACAAAAGCGGGGGTGTGTACAAATTTTGTACACACCCCCGCTTTTGTAAAGTAATTCCCAGACTCACAGAAAACGCAAGACAATCATTCCTTGCGATGAAACATACCAAGCGCTGCACGGATGCTGGTATCTGTTACTAAAAAAAATTTGTCCAACTGATTTTCGTAATCTTCCGGCATATCCTTTTCCACCCACGCCAGTAGGACACCAGATAGCGCATAAGTAAAAAGGTCGATCACAAATTCTCTGTCTATTTCGGCAATATTCAAGCCGGTAGATAATTCAGCAACCACATTTTTGACAAAAGGCCTAACAGCAATTCCGATATAACGATCCAGCTGTTCTCGCGTAAAGGAACGATAGGTATTCATCACAAGGCTTTTATTTTCCAATACGTATTTAAAGGCTTTTTTGAGCCCATCCCGCCAATCGACTGTCTCGCCATCGTTCGGAGCCAAATAACTGACATCATCCCAAAAAATCCACTCCATTAAATCATAAATGTCATGAAAGTGGTAATAAAAAGTCTGACGGTTGACCTCGCAATCCTCGACGATATCTTTGATTGTAATATGGTCGAGTGTGCTTTTTCCAAGGAGCTTTTTTAGCGAGGCCGCCAACGCGCGTTTTGTGGTAAGAGCCATTGCGCACCCCTCCATATAGAATTTTACCTGCTTTCAGTATAATCTTATTTCTTAATGTCTTCAACTTCATTTCTCGAAAGACGGATCCATCAATCCTACCGGCAAGTTTAGGCCTATAGTCTTACTTCCATTCCTTCTTTATATACCCGCAGGATCGAATCTACCACACACTTGATATCTGTCAATGGATCCCCGTCTACAACCACCAAGTTCGCTTTCTTTCCCGTTTCTATCGTGCCAACTTCATGATCAATCATAGCAATTTCGGCGCTGTAGCGTGTCGCCTGCAGCAAGATGTCGAGGGGCTTCATCCCGATCAGAT
>JAQVLL010000424.1 GCA_028704195.1 Smithellaceae bacterium | reverse complement strand
TTATATCGCGTGGCGTTTTGAGTTTCGTTACGGTCTGGGCGCCATTGTCGCCCTGATTCACGACACCATTATTACGATCGGTGCGCTTTCCCTGCTAAACAAGGAATTCACCCTGACCATCGTGGCGGCGCTCCTCACCGTGATCGGTTATTCTATCAACGACACGATTGTTATTTTTGACCGGATTCGTGAAAACCGCAAAAAGGATTTGAAAAAAAGCCTTGCGGATATCGTCAATGCAAGCATCAACGAAACCCTGAGCCGAACGATTCTGACTGCTTTAACCGTTATCTTTGTGCTGTTGGCCCTGTTTTTCCTGGGTGGCCCGGTCATTCATGATTTCGCCTTCGCGCTAATGGTCGGCCTGATCATCGGTACGTATTCATCGATATTTATTGCCAGCCCGGTCGTGCTGTTTTTTGAAAACCTGCAGCTTTCAAAAAAGAAGGGAAAGAAATAATTTGTCGTCGTTTGCCGCGGCAGGATTTGTCGTTTTTATCATCATATTGTTTGTCGGGATTTATTTGAGCCTGTTCGGACTGCCCGGAACGGTTGTCATTTTTCTGGACGTTTTGCTTTACGCCATTCTTACGGGTTTTGACCAGGTCGGCTGGAAAGTTCTTTTGTTTCTGCTGGTATTTTCTGTTTTTGCCGAAGCCATTGATTTTTGGGCGGATTACCGCCACGCCCACGAAACACCGTTTACAGGAAGATCTCTACGGGGTTCTATCATTGGTGCAGCAACGGGAATGATTGTTTTAACACCGTTTCTCTGGGGACCCGGTATCTGGGGAGGTTTTTTTCTTGGAGGACTCGCGGGATTATTAATTATGGAACGGCGGCGTCAATCCAGATTAAGCATCACTCATCAGGCAGGCACCCAGGATTTCTTCGCCATGATTTGCCGCAAAATGGTTAAAGGATTTTTGGCGCTGGCCATGATTTTTGTTTCTCTGTCCAATATTTACTCATAGGGGTCCCCTCACATCATGAAAGATCACAAAAATATGCCGAAAAACGTGGCCAAAAAAAAACCCGCTGAAGAACCGAAAGCTAAAGTTCAGGAATTTATTGAAGCAATTATCATCGCGATTTTAATTGCCGTCGTCATCCGGACACTCGTAATACAGGCCTATAAAATACCTTCCCGATCCATGGTGCCCACGCTGCTCATCGGCGATCATCTTCTGGTCAACAAATTCATTTACGGCATCAAAATACCCGTCATCAGAACCATTCTGCTGCCTGTCTCGAATCCTGAACGCGGCGATATTATCGTATTCATTTATCCCAATGACCGTTCGAAAGATTACATAAAACGCGTCATCGGTGTCGCCGGAGACAAGATCGAAATCAGAAACAAAGATATTTTCGTCAACGACAAGCCATACAAAGACGATTTCGGTATTTATTCTGACAGTATCGTTTATCCTGCCATGATGCAGCCCCGTGATAACTATGGACCGGTTGTTGTGCCCAAAAACTCTCTTTTTGTGATGGGCGACAACCGCGACGAAAGCGCCGACAGCCGTTTCTGGGGTTTTGTGGATTTAAAAGATGTGGAAGGGAAAGCGCTTTTGATCTACTGGTCCTGGAACAGTGAAGAAGAAAATCTTCTGAAAAAAGTGCGCTGGGAACGCATCGGAAACCTTTTGAAATGATCCGCTGAGTCTTTTAGGACTTGACAGGCAGGCCGCTCCATTGTATGAACTGTGTAAATACCCTTTTAATTTAATCCGGCGAGATTGAAAAAGGAAAAAACAATGAAAAAGATCAGCATAAAGTCAATCAGGGCCTTTCTCCTTATGGGGAAAGGCCTTTTTTTATGCCTGTTTACGTATCATTAACCGGTTGGCCCCGGAATTGTTCGGGAAAGTGAATGTCTTTCTAGAATTGCAAACAGTTGTCGAGAGGGAAACATGCCTGAAAAAAAGAGTCCCAAAGTGGTTATGGACAGCGATGGTATCGAACGATGCCTGACGCGGATCGCTTACGAAATCCTGGAAAAAAACAAAGGCATCCACAATCTTGTGCTGGTGGGCATCCGCACCGGCGGCATTTACCTTGCCGAAAGGCTACAGAAAAAAATTTCGGCGATTGAAAACGCAAAAATCCCGTTGGGCGTTCTGGATATCACGCTTTATCGTGACGACATCACGAAAACCAGCAAGAAAGCCCCGCTGGGCAAAACCAAGATACCCTTCGATCTGGAGGATAAAAAAGTGATACTGGTGGATGATGTTCTCTTTACCGGCCGGACGATCCGTGCCGCCATGGATGCTTTGATCGATTTCGGCCGCCCCAGGATGATTCAACTGGCTGTCCTCATCGATCGCGGCCATCGGGAGCTGCCTATACGCGCCGATTATGTCGGGAAGAATCTTCCGTCTTCCCTGTGGGAGGCGGTCAGCGTCAATCTGCTGGAAAAAAACGGAAAAGATGAAGTCCTCATCGAAGAAGAAACATGATTGAACCACCATATCGCAGCAAGCTACGGAGCATTAACACTCGTCGGGCAGCATCGGGATGAAACAAACAGGGCAAAATTTATGATGAAACTGGCAAAAAAAGATATCCTCGGCATCCAGGAGATGACGGTTGACGAGATCAACCTGATTCTGGAAACAGCAGAATCTTTTCTGGAAATTTCGACACGCGAAATCAAGAAAG
>JAQVLL010000423.1 GCA_028704195.1 Smithellaceae bacterium | reverse complement strand
GGACCCGAGGCTTCCCGCGGAGGCGATCTGGGTTTGATCATTCAACAAACCATGCCGGAACCGCTTGACGAAACGATTTTTCATTTACCCGTGGGCATCATCAGCCCGATTGTGAAAAGCTCTTATGGATACCATATATTCAAAGTCAGTGAAAAACATCCGGCTCAAACCCGGTCTTTTGACGAATGTAAGGGCGATATTCTGGCCGACATCCGGATTTATAAGGAAGATGCGGCATTTACCGTGTGGCTGGAGGAATTGAAACGAAAAGCCGTAATTAAAAAAGACACAAAAATATTCAAAGAGAGGTTACAGAATAAATAAATATTCAGGGAGGAATCTGTGAAAAGACTCAAAATATATCTTATGACAATGCTGGCTGTACTAATGGCATGCGGGAGCGTTGCCGCCGAATTGGAGGACAGGATCGTGGCCGTGGTAAACAACGAGATCATCACGATGCGCGAGCTGAATCGGGCGTTTGAACCCTATGCGAGAAACATTCAGACGACATACAAAGGCAACGATATGGAAGGTGTTCTGGAACACAACAAGAAAATTTTTCTGCAGCGCATGATCGATCAGATCCTAATTGAACATGAAGCGAAAAAAGCTGGCAAAAACTTTACCACTATCAAAGATGAAGAAGTGAACGCCGTAATCATGGACATGCTGACCAAAAACAACATGTCCATGGATACCTATTTAAAAAAACTGGCTTCAGAGGGAAAGACGCTTCGGGCCGTTAAAAAAGACATCTCCGAACAAATGCTGCGCATGAGGGTGCTCAGAAGTGAAGTACAATCCAAAATCGTGGTTACGGATGAAGAAATCGGAGAATACTACGACAAACACCGCAGCGAATACGAAGGGAAGGAAGCAGTCCGCATCCGGCAGATTTTTCTACCGGCGGCGGCCAGCCAGGGTCAAAAATCCCGTGAACCCGTCAGGGAGCAGGCAAGACAACTTCATGAACGCATACTGAAAGGCGAATCCTTTGAAATGCTGGCTTCTCAATACTCCAAGGAACCGGCGGCGGCGCAGGGCGGAGATATCGGATTTGTGGAAAGAGGCGCCATGATGCCGAATGTGGAAAAAGCAGCGTTTGAAATGCCCGTCGGACAGGTCAGCGATGTCCTCGAAACAGAATTGGGTTTTCACATTGTGATGGTTGTCGACAAGCGTGGAGAGGGACTGAAATCCATGTCTGAAGTGCGCCATGAAATCAGAACAAAAATTGAGAATGAAAAGGCTTCCCAAAAATACGATGAATGGATCGAAGGCGTCCGTAAAAAATCCTTCGTTGATATCAGGTATTAGCAGACAGCAAATCAATATATGGATTTTATAAAAATTAAGGGTGCATCGCAGCACAACCTTAAAAATATTCAACTGGATATTCCCCGGGACAGGCTGGTGGTCATCACGGGCGTCTCCGGCTCCGGCAAATCTTCCCTGGCGTTTGACACCATTTACGCCGAAGGCCAGCGCAGGTATGTAGAGTCGCTTTCTACTTACGCCCGCCAGTTCATCGGCCAGATGGACAAGCCGGATGTGGAATCTATCGAAGGCCTTTCGACCGCGATTGCCATAGAACAGCGCGCGGCCAGCCATAATCCGCGTTCCACCGTCGGCACCGTGACTGAAATTTATGACTATTTCCGTCTTCTGTACGCAGGAATAGGAATCTGCCACTGTTACAGCTGTGGCCGCATCATTGAGTCACAAACCATCGACAGCATTGTACAAAATGTTCTGGAACTGCCGGATAATACGCACTTCAGCGTTCTTGCGCCGCTGGTGAGGGGGAAAAAAGGCGAGTTTGTCAAAGAATTGAAGAAGTTGCAGAAAGAAGGTTTCGCCCGCGTCCGCATCGATAAACAAATTTACGATCTGGCGGAAGATATTGTTCTTGCCAAAACAAAACGCCACGACATCGATTTGATCGTCGACCGGCTGGTTCTGAAAGAAGGGATCCGCAAGCGACTCCGGGACTCCGTGGAAATAGCCGCGGCCAAAGGAGACGGACTCGTCAGGATTGTGACAGTCGACGGAAGTGAAACACTGTACTCCGAAAAATATGCGTGCCCGGATTGCGGTATCAGCATGGCCTCACCCATACCACGCTTTTTTTCGTTCAACAATCCCTACGGGGCCTGTCCGGAGTGCAACGGACTGGGAACTCGTATGCACTTCGCGGTTGACCTGGTTGTCCCCGACCCCGGCCTTTCGCTTCGTGAAGGCGCCATTGCGCCATGGGCCAACCGGAACTCCCTGCACTATTATAACATGCTGGACGCGCTGTCTTCACATTACAAATTCAACATCAACACACCGTTTAACAAACTGTCCGATACCATCAGGAATATTCTCCTTTACGGATCGGGGACGGAAGCCATCAAGTTCTATCACGACCATCCCGGCAAGCGTTTCTTCGCTCATCGCCCGTTCGAAGGAGCGATCAGACAATTGGAGCGCCGCTGGAGAGAAACATCGTCCAATGCCGTACGCAATGATCTGGCACGCTATATTGATTTGAGGGCCTGTGAATCCTGTGGCGGCGCACGACTGAAAAAAGAAAGCCTCGCCGTAACGGTGGGCGGCAAGAATATTTACGACCTGTGTCTGATGTCCATTCGTGATTGCTTCCATTTTTTTGAAACACTGCATCTGTC
>JAQVLL010000422.1 GCA_028704195.1 Smithellaceae bacterium | reverse complement strand
CTTCGGTATATCCCATCAGATAAAGGGCACGGGGAATACTACCGATACCATACACACCGGGGGCAAGCTGCACCGGATCCAGCGACACACGAATTTCGGAGCCGGAATTGAAATTCAACGGCGAAGGTTTAATCGGCAACGGGGAATATACCGGAACAGGAGGAAAATCGACGGGCCCATTAGAAAGACTGAAGGTGTGATTTCTTTGATCCTTGCTCCCGCCTAAATGATCCAGGTGATGATGCGAAATAAACAGGGCATTGATGTCGGCAAGGTTAACGCCGAAAAACTTCATGTTGGACATCAACGGGGAGGGATGTTCCCGTTTGGCATTGTAACCGACGTCCATAAGCACCTTAAAATTTCCCGCTGTCATAAGATATGAGACGCCGGGTTCCGTCTTCGCTTCCGGAAACGAGGTTTTAAAATCAATCAGCGGCAAAACCGTCATGGACGGAACGGATCCGGGGTTTTGAATACGCGGATACGTCCGGGTGTTGCGTTCTTTTTCGGCCCGATTGCGATCAATCCATAACTTTATAAACATTGATCTTCCTCCTGTTTCCCGGCGATCTCGTCACAGAATTGCCGCGTTAAATGGTTTGCATAATCTGATCCGATCATAAAGAACTCGATGGGTTTATGTAAAACCATACGGCTTGTACATCTGAATAGCGGCATGACACCCAGCTCATGATATGCGCTGGAAAGGCCTAGATGGGCAATAATGGAAGCACCTATACCGTTCACCATTCGGGTCATTGCTTTTTCTATCATGGCCAATTCAAAAACCGGCAGAGGCGGACCGCCGAAAGTGGCGACCGATCCGATTTTCTTTCCCGCCAGGCCCCGAACCGTGCGAAGATATCGCGCCACTGGATACGAAACCTGGGCCCATTTGGGACCGCCAATACAAATTCGATCAAATGCCGAAACATCGGGATATCGAAGGGGAGCAATGTCTTCTTCGATCTGGGTATAGGTAGCAAGATACCTTTCCCGCCAGGAGGCTTTGAATGAACTTAGAAAAATAAGCGGATAATGATGCAGATCTTTCCAGATTTCACCGACGCAGGAGGTTTTCCTCAAAACCTGCAAACGCTCGACTTCCACCGTATGTCCGCGCTCATCTAGCCTGTCTTTCACGTCATCCATCACCTTCTTTGTAAACCCGGTGCGGGAATAATAGGCCAGGAGAATTTTCATAAGTTACACCAAAAGCGGATGATTCCGGATGATGCTCATAAACAGGAGGTAAACACCCTCATGATGAAGCGAAATGTCACCGGCAGGGAGATTTTATCCACAACCGGTGATTTCCTCAACGATCGCTTGCCAAATCTTCGTCTTTAATCCAACCCTGGTCAGGCATGGCGTGAAAACAGACCGGTTTAGCGTTATGCCAGTGGCCGTTCCCATCAATTTCCCATTGGGTATAACGATCCATGGGTGAAGCCGTCTTGTCAATCCTGAACCCCGATGGGTGGTAACCTGTTTCGATTTCAGTGGCCTTGAATGTTTGCCACATTTTAATCCCCTGTCGAAAACACCTCGCCCAATATTGCGACAATCTGTTCTTTCGTTTGAATGCCGGTTGTCGCTCTGGCAACTTTCCCGTTTTTGTAGTAAATGGTAATCGGAAGCGACTTGAACGATCTGCATTCCGGTAAAACCCGGATAAAACGAGATGCCCGCGTATCGAAACCCATATCCAAAAACATCACATGGGGGTAAATCGTCTCCAGATGGTGCATGATTTTATAAACCGGTATGCACATTGGCCCCATACGGCCGCAGCAAATCATCACAAATGGATTCGTTTCTATAAGCTCCTTCGCCTCTTCTTGTGTGCTTATGTGTCGTAATTCTGTTTACAGCAATTTAATATCCTTTCTGGAATCTTCGTATATGGAATGGCCCCCGTCATGGTCCGACACGCGTGCAACCTACGGGGAAAATCCTGAGCAATCAGATCGGCGGTAGTTCATGGCCACGGGGGATGCTCATCTTTCATCTTTTCAATAAATTGTTCAATCTCCTGCAGGCTTGTTGCCACCCAAAGGGGACGCCCCGTAAACGGGATCATGTCCACGCAGGCGGTCTCGCAGCCGGCAACGACCAGCGTTCCTTGCGTGTCCCGTTCCTCATGCGAAACCAGTTCGATTTTCCCCTTCAAGCTCACCCTGATGAATGCCACCGCCTGAACCCGGTCATACTGAGGTTTGCAGCCTCCACAATATTTCAACCCGATCCTGATTTTTTTTGCGGGCTCTGATGCGCCTTTGGACAAGTTACATCTCCTTTTGGGGCGCAAAACAATTTTCCCGCCCCCAAATTGATCGGCTATCATTTTTCAGTTTAACTGATCTCCCTTTTCAACCCCGCACAGCTGTTTGGCCACTTTTTGTTTTTCCTTCACGTTGATCCTCCGGGTAATCATAATGCGCTGCGCCTGAGGCGAGCCCGCACCATGCATTGATTCCGTCAAATACCCGACAGCGGCCGTGCCCAGGGTTAAATTTTCAATGAGTCTTAAAATGCGCATCCGATCTTCCGTTTTCACATCGGCTCTTCCCTGGTAATATTTCTTGAGCCACTTGCCAATTTCCGGCGAATCAAAGTCGGCTGCCGAAGGAAGGGTCACCATAATGCCTCCCGCAATGTCCTGGGCTAGCCTGG